>NZ_JAVHWZ010000006.1 GCF_035607555.1 Candidatus Bealeia paramacronuclearis
GCTTTTTTCTCTCAATTCAGGATCGGTTTGCATGCCCACAGTCACTGCGTGAATAGCCGCAATATCTGAAACCGTTTGTGTTTCTTGATCCAAGATATCTTGAGACCTCGTTGGCACAGCGTACTCTGTTGTATCGACAAATCTTGCCCTCATGACAACCTCAGCAATCCCTGCTTCTTGAGTTTGGGAACTTTTATGATGTTGACGCAATCGCGCATCTGCTCTAGAGAACAAAACATCTTCATTAGGGGACACGTTATCAGAGATTATTGCATCGGATTCAGCCGAGACACACAGACAACAGTCTTGCAAATCCCCCTGAGAATCATACTCTTGTGTGCAAATATTTGTCTCACTCGAAACTGTAACGCTTTCGCAATCTTCAACAGATCTTAGCGGACTCCAACGATAAGCTTCCTGGCAAGGCGTGTTTTGCTCGAAGATGGTCATTAAAACCCTCTCTCCAATGAAAGACATCGTTGTCACTGGAAAGTTTTTATCCGAAATCACCACTTGAGACTGTGAAGGTGTGTCTCCTGCTGCTGCGACCTCTGGAGGTTCTGGAATCTGCAACTTCTCCTTTTTGTGAGACTTTCTCTCGATTGCAGATCTTTCTCTCTCACAGCTCTCTTTTCGGTGCTGAGGCGATTCTTTTTTCTCTGAAACCCAACGTGGAGGTGAGTTTCCCCAAAAAGAAGATTCTGTTCCCGAACAACCACGTTTGAGAGAAGAGCTATCAGACGCATCGAGAAGCTCTCGATATAAATCTTCACTCAGCCACAAAATCAGAAAGATGCCGAATACAATCAGCACCACAAGACAGATCATTAAAAACATGGATTACCTCGGATGACACCTTATTATCATCCCAGCTCTGAAAAGAGATCAGCGTCGAATAAAGTCCTCAGGATGATCTCGGATTTCTGCAACAGCCAAACGCACAAAAGCCTCTTCATATGCCCACCATTCCGGCAAATGCGCCACAGCACAATGGAATTGCCGTGCGTATTCCTTCACATGGGGATGTTTGAGACGAATCGCTTCTTGGTATTCGTACCACTCAGGCAAAGTCTCAGCGACCTTATGATACGCCAATTCTGTCTCATCACACAGCTCTTCCATTCTTCTCAAAGACAGCCGTTTTCTCCTTGTTGCAAAAGCAAGTTCAGACATGCAAATTTCCGTATTATAAAATATGAGTTGTGAAGATGAGGAAGACCATCATAATGATGGCAACAATGCCAATAATCAAGTCGACCTTGCAGATCCAGTGCAAAGAAAAACGACCGCGTGGCTCGGGTCGAGCTGTCTCTTGAGTGGGTGTTTGCTCATCAGATACGTCTTTTAAAGCCCCAGGTAAAAATGAGATGATTTCTGCTGAACGTGAGGAGTGTTTTTTAAAAAATGACATCGGAACTCTCTGCGTGGTTTTTGATGTCAGTGTAATCGGTCAACCAACTTCAAAGCAAATTCACTCGTCGTTATCATCGTCTTTGAAAGACTCAAAAACATCATCAGGGAGACAGATCTCAATCACAGCGTCCCGTTGACGCTTGGAAAAGGCCTGTCCCATCAGCGTTTTGGGAGGAAAGAGATCATCAAAAGCTGACTCGACTTGTTTTCTCTTTAATTCATAAGGATTGCTATAGGCACCCGCTTTGATCAGATCTTGCTTGAGGCGCTCCGCTGCGCGAGAGACTATGTTATGATGTGTTTTGAGAGGTGGATCCAAATAATCCAAGATATTCCTGCTGTAAAACAAATGACGGTTTTGAAAATTGCCTTTTTGCTCAAATCCGATGTCAAAATCTCTGTTGAGAAATTCTCGTACTGGTGTAGGCTCCAGCACATATTTATACATATATTGAAAGCCGCTGAATCCTCCCCACGCTACCAAATACAGATTGATCTCTGGGTGTATTATCGGGATGCTTTTCAGAGCCCCTCGGATGAATTCAAAATCGACTAAGAGCCTGAGAAACTCAGAATCATCTCTTTTTTGGAATTTTGTTTCCGCATCAAACGAGGTGCTGAGATATCGGCAATAGTAATCATCCGCCATATAGCGATTGTGGCCATGAACCTTGAGAAGCAGTCGATAAAGAACGTTCTCAAATGCCAGTTGTGCACTGATAACGTCATTATCAAAAACCATTGATGATCCTGTCCTCTGGTTTTGTTAATGGTATCCTTTTTTTGAGAAGATAATGTCCGTTAAAGACTGTGCTTTTTTCTTCTGCTGTGGGCTCGCGAGACAAATAGATGCACGTGATATGCACGGCAAGCGCTCCAAAAAATACGAGAAGGTAGCTATATCCACCTTGGGCTTTCAAGTATTCCATGAGCACAGCTGTAAAAAGAAATCCAAGAATTTTAGCTAAGGCTGTTGTTGTTGTGACCAATCTGGCACGACCAATTGTTGGAAAACGTAATAAGAATTGCCCATTAATAATCGTTTTTGCCATATATAGAATCATTGTCTGAGACATCATGAATAAATATGGGTTAAAAACATCAGCCCTTAATTGAAAATACATTAAAATTCCACCAGAGGTTGGAATTATTGAAACAAATAAAAAAACTAATTGTTTCCGAGATATATTTTTTTTATTCTCAAAATAGTAGACTATAAATGCTATAGCAAAATGCATTATTAATTCAAATATAACAACGCTTAAATTGTGTGAAAATATTTCAATATTTGAGTAATTCAATTTTTCTTTTAATATTGACTGTGAATAAACATAAGAAACCACAAATGCACAAGGGTAACAAACGGTTAGCCCACAATAAAGTAACCATTCTTTCAATAGTTCTTTATTTTTTAATAAATCAAAAACTTTCTGAGAAGACTGAAAGCTATCTTTATCATCATGATGATCCCTTTCTACAATATAAAGACGAGATTCTTGTAATGAAAATCTATTTTTAAAAAGAATTAAAAATGCTATAGTCAAAAAAGCTAAAAGCATTCTAAGAATGTATTCTGGAGACAAATAGTTTTCTAAAGACAATAAGAAAGTACTCATTGAGAGAATTAAAACTCCAGCTATCATTCCACCGGAATCAACTAAAGCTAGCGTTAACGAAGTATCTTCGTAACGTTTAGAGCTTTCAAAAGCGTAAATTGTTGCTAAATCACTTTCTCCAGCCATAACAAAGGTCAATGCGGCACGAATCAGCATAAATATGCCGAACGCCCACATACCAAATTGGGCATAAGTAGGCGTGATAATAAGTGCTATAGTTAAACACATCACGAGAAAAGCGGTCGTAAGGAGTGGAATGCGTCTCCCTAATTTATCAGCGTAAAACCCAAGAATTAAAGCTCCCAAAGGACGAATGGTCCACATCATTGATGTGAAAATAATGCCCATTTTGTCGTGTAAGTCTTGTGGCGCAAATACAGAAGAAAACAATGTTGCACAATGGATGAACAAAAACATATCCGTCCACTCGAGACAGTTTGTGCCTGCAATCAGAATAAGGTTTGGTGTGTACCAAATGGTTTTGAGAGTCTCGAATAATGTAGGAGTAGATGACACTGAAGCCGATGTCGGAAATCCGTAAGATTTCGCTTGTCTGTTTTGATCTGACACGGTCTGTCTCCTCGTGTTGTTTTCAACGGTTTCAAAAGTTTTGATTGTCTTCATCGAGATATCAAGTCGATTTTTTAACAATGTGCATATTTTTTGTCTTGAGTGGTGTCAAATGCACATATCTTTTTACAAAACGCAATCTAACTTTTTATTGATTTATGCAATTATTTATAAAATCTTTTACAACAGAGCTCATTGTTTTATTTTTGTCCATACAAAACTGTTTAAATTTTTTCAAATCATTTTTGTTTATAATTACATTTAATTTGCCAGCATTCATCTGATTAACTAATCTAGAAACATGAGACGAGGTTCGTCCACTAGGTCTACCTGCTTTCATTTCTTCCACTCCAAAATTTCATTAACAATTTCTTTAATTTCTTTAGCTGCTAGTCCCAATGGGTCATCATCTATCACAGTAGATCCTGTTGCTGCCGATGTTGCATATATAATACGTTGCGAAGTATAACTGTTGAAAACTGGGATATTATATTCTTTTAAAACCTCTCTAGTCTCAGTAGAAATTTTTGTGCCATTAATTTGCTTACTAATAATAAATGCTGAGCGTGGTGTATCAGAAATTTCTGCTTTTGCTTGAAGCATATTCACAAGTGATTCAGCTGCCCAAATATCATACGGGCTAGGATGTACTGGAATTAAAACAAAATCAGAGATTTTAATTGTTTCTATCAATATATTTTGTACAGACGGCGCTCCATCAACAATAATCCAATCTTTGTCTTGAAACTCTTTAACTTCTTTTATGAGTTCTGCTCGATCCAAAACTATTAAATGAGGCAATTCCTTTGAATCAATTCCAACGCTTTTCCAATCTCTTAGGCTACCTTGAGGATCGGTATCTACCAACAGCACTTTAAATCCTTGACTTTGAAGTTGTCTCGCAATGTTAGAAGTTAGGGTTGTTTTTCCGACTCCTCCTTTTTCATTCAAAATAGACAAGACTTTCATGACAAACTCTCTTAATTTACGTGTATGAGTATATGAGTATATGAGTATATGAGTATATGAGTATATGAGTATATGTAATCATCTTTTGAAGATTTGTGCAATAGAGTTTATTAGACTCGGTACATAATAATTTTTCATACTCTGAAAACCGCAGAATTCTTAGGTGATTTTCTCACAAAATTGTATTTCGCAACACGTTTATTCTTAATAATATACTGAAAGTATTGATGATTTTAAATGCTAACAACAGATCTATGCAGTAAAAATTTAATCCACCTTTTCTGAAAAGAAAAAATGAAGAGAGTCAACTGTTTTCCCTCGTTTTTTTGCAGAAAAAGTAACTTTAATTCTTGTTTTTTTATTTATATCATTGATTGATGGTGAGATTATTCTTTTTTTAAAATCTCTGTAATCTTTGTAATTATCCTCTAGTCCAAGTCTAAATTTACATTGTTCAAGCGATATAATAACCACTCCAGTAGTTTGAAACTGCATTAGAAGTTCGAAGATTCTTAAAGCATAAGTTGTACTTAAGTTTTTTATGTCAAATAAGTGAAATATGGTGAATCTTTCTTTTAAATTTTCAAGATATGGGAGGATTTCAGGGCTAAAAGAAAATTTTAAACGACCGGATTGCTGCAGATATCTAGATTGGGATGTTAACCATCTAATTTTGCTTTCCTCTTGGCTGCTACTCAATAAAATCTCTCGTGCCCAGAGATCGTCCAGACTTTTTCTTAATTCAATATGTACATTTCCTTTGCCGACGCTTGGAAAAGCTGCAAGAAATTCTTCTGCCGTTATCTCTACGGTTCTGTTTTCTTTTTTTTCATTAAAGGGGATTTTAGAAATTGCGATATATATTAGTCTCTGCTCATTCAAACTCATTTTATAAGAAGCTTGAATTAAATCATTTGATTGTCTGACTACAGAAGAACTGGCCATTTCACCCCCTAAAAATAAAAGTGTCCACGAATAAATACAAATAAAAAACCATCTTTTCAATGAAAAAATATAAGTGTCCACGTATCGCCCTATAAGTGTCCACGTATCGCCCTATAAGTGTCCACGTATCGCCCTATAAGTGTCCACGTATCGCCCTATAAGTGTCCACGTATCGCCCTATAAGTGTCCACGTATCTCCCTATAAACTCTAGTGTTTCTGCTGTGTTCAGACTGGTCTAAAACCTTTATAACCATTTAAAAGTATAAAAACCTTGTAAAAGGGTGTCTGTGGATAAGTGGACAAAGTTCAATTTATATGCAAAAACGGCAACAAAGCCAACGAAGAGAATGATGTTAATATCTCCACCATTGATTGTGATGTACGCTTTGTAAGCTAGCAAGAAAGAAGTATCCCGAATCAGAGTCAAGTTCCGTAATAGTGGCACCAGTCTCAGTTCTTTCAAAACGATACCATTCGTGAGACGACATCTTTTTCGTTCGGATCAATCAAGGAGATCTTTATCAAAGCTATAACACAGGTGGGTTTGTGAGACTTGACGTTTCCACTGACATTTTCCTTTGTGCGATAAAAGCGCGATATTCCGCGCCAGAATAGCATGAGGGTGATTTAAGCTAGGTTGGGGTAAAAAACACAACAACCCTAGCTCAAATCGCAAAATATCGCGATTAAAGGCTATTTGACGTCGTTAGTTTCCGTCTGGTTTACACCTCAGCGTTCAGTTCATCCACAAAGCTCTTGCTGGGCTTAACCCGGAGACGCTTCTTAGCGGGGATATCCAATAGCTCGCCAGTCCTTGGATTTCTGGCCTTTCGGGACTTGGAGGTCACCATCTCCAACTTGAGGAACTCTTTGATCATCACAGTCTCGCCGGCTTGAATGTGCTCTTTGGTCTTTTTCAAAAACTGCTCGATCACAATGTGCACAAGAGATTTGCTGACTTTACCGCTCGAGAAAAATCCTGCGACTTCCTCAATTAGGTCGGGTAGATGAATCGTCATGGGGATCTCCTTCTCGTCAAATGCAATTGTTGCTTGATGTTTCTCACAAAAGCGCCTGAACAATCAACTGATTTTTTTCTGATTTTTACGCTCCAATGGTCACGCTTTTACTTCTGGGCATCGGCCTTCAGGCAGTCAGCCATGGTCTTCTGGTCGGATGCCTTTTTAGCGTTTGTCCTCTGAGTTGTGATCCGCTCTCGTGCGGGCACTGACAACACTTGTGTCTTTGAGCGTTTTGGCAAGTCGATTCAGACGATGATGAATGATGCCTTCTTTGGCAACGGGCGTCATGAGGATGGTTGCAAAGTCTGGATTCTGCAATGCTTTCTGGAGGACTTCCTCACGAATATTCCTCTTGTTCTCGCCCAGATGTGCGGTCATGAGATCAACGACTTTTCCGCCTAAGGGCAGCTTGCGAAAGGCCTTTTTAAAAAGAGCTACAGGCAGCATCTGATAGGCTTCAAAGGTGGGGAGAGTTCTGGCTTTTGTGGTGATCTCGTCGGTCAGTCGTTTGGCATTCTCGAGCGTGTCGATCTTGTTGCGCAACTGAGGGTAGAGCGTGAAAATGCCTGGGTGATCCTTGCGGTATTTGAGAAGACGTCGTGTGCTGACCTCACCGGTTTCACTATCGAGAATGGTCTCCAACAGATCTCCGTGGATGTAGCGTTCCAGCTGTCGTCGGATCTTGGCCTTGGGATTGTGTTTGAAGATCTCCATGAGATCCTGTGCCGTTTGTTCGGATTTGAGGGATGACGTAATCACCTTTTCTGGCAATTCTGCATCAGCGAGTTTGTAGCGACCTGTCCGCGGATCCTTGGCAACCAGTGCTCCAAAAATAGGATGATTCCGAATGGCGTTGAGCGGTTGTGATAATTTGGCGTAAGTCTCACGGTAATGGCGTCCAACAGGCACCGATTCGAGATCCTGTGTGAGAGCGCGCTTGACGTCTTGGAGCTCTCTGGCTTTGGCAAGAGATCCTGAGCTTGCGGCGGTCTCGATCTCATCGCCGAGCCATTGCAGTGTTTTGTCGATTTCAAGAGGAGAAGGATTGCGATTGCGGTGAGGGAGTGAGTGTTGCGCTGCAATCTCGGGATGTGACGCCGTGCATGGCGAGAAGGTAAGGAGTGAAAGTCCCCGAGGGCTGACCTGATGCGGTCCTTAGCCTAGGCAAGGTGTAGCTTGTGAGAGTCTATGCTGAAGGAAGCCGATGGCAAAACAAGGCTGTGACGAACAGAAACTGGATATTAGGCTTTTATGGCTGGGCAACCTGGCATTACACAGAATAGCCCGTCTTCAGGCAGAAGTGCATAGAGGTAAATCCAGCATGGCCTTGCGAAACCTTCTCGTCTTACCGCGGGAGATCTTGAGTTTCGCTCTGTGCTTTCCAGAGCAAGGACGCCAGCAATGATGTCCCTATGAGGCTCAAGAAGTCAGCAGAGGGCGTAGTACTTCCCTTTATGGGGAAGGAAGGCCCGAATTGGTTAATCAAGGAAGCAACTGAAACTTTGAATGAATAGGAGACAGCAAACGATGCGCAACACCATCTCCCACGACTCTGGCGATGACGGCGGTACCCGATTCCAGGACGTCGAGGGGTCTGTCACTCATTTTGCAGAGCAGGAACTGCCATACTTGACACCGTCTACGATGGAGCCACTCTGTTCCATTGAAAACCTCCGGGCTGCGTTTGCAAAAGTCAAACGCAACCAAGGAGCCCCTGGCATTGATGACAAATCAATCCAGGACATTGAGAGTCGTCTTGACTTTTACCTGGAAAGGACGAGGAAACAGCTTCTGGCTGGAACTTATCCTCCCCAACCCGTCTTGAGACGGGATATCCCTAAGGAGAATGGGAAAACACGCAAGCTCGGTATCCCCACGGTCTTAGACCGTATGGTACAACAGGCCTGCGTGCAAGTCCTGACCCCGTTGCTCGATCCAGGCTTTTCAGACTCAAGCTATGGCTTTAGGCCTGGCAGATCTGCCCATCAAGCTGTCCAAAAGGCCAGTCAATATGTGCAGGATGGCAAGGTCTGGGTGGTAGACATTGACCTGGAAGCCTTCTTCGACAACGTCAACCATGATCGGCTTATGAGCCGTCTGGCCAGCAAAGTCCAAGACAAGAAAGTCCTCAAACTGATACGTCGTTTCCTCAAATCCGGTATCATGGATAATGGCATCAAGATTGAGACGGTGAAAGGAACGCCTCAAGGCGGTCCCCTCTCTCCCCTCTTATCCAATGTCATGCTTCATGACCTGGATCAGGAGCTTGAAAACCGAGGCCATAGCTTTTGCCGCTACGCAGACGATTGCAACATCTACGTGCACTCTCTCCCTGCGGCTAAGCGGGTCTTTGAGTCAACGCGCCTGTTCATTGAAAGGAAACTCAAACTCAAGGTGAATGAGTCGAAAAGCGCTTGTGACTCTGTCCATAAACGGAAGTTCCTCGGGTTCACTATCTCGAAAACGGGGTCCATAGCTCCCGCCAAAGCTGCAATCCGTAAGGCTAAGGACAAAATCCGAAAGCTCACGAAGCGCAATCAAGGCAAAAGCTTGGAATTCGTAATCTCTGGATTGAATTCCCTCCTCAAAGGATGGCGTAATTATTTCGCCATCTCCCAGGGTCAGGACACCTTTACAGAGCTCGATAGCTGGATCCGGAGAAAACTCCGATGCTACAGACTCAAGCAATGCAAACGGACAAAACCCATTGCCCTTTTCCTCATGAAGCTTGGAGTCCCGCCCTTCAGGGCCTGGCCCCTCGCTTCGTCACGGAAAGGATGGTGGCGCCTCTCCCGATGCCCTCAATCCCATGAGGCTATGACCAATCAGTTCTTCAAGGACATCGGCCTCTTCGCTCTGGCGACGTAGACGCGTGCAAACTTTAACCAAAACCGCCGTATGCGACATCGCACGTACGGTGGTGGGAGAGGGAGGACTCAATTCTCCTCCCTACTCGATTCCCGCCGGAGCTCAGAAACGCATCCCAGAACTCTCTTTCCTGTCTGTTTTGAGGGGGCAGGCCATTGGTATTGGAGACCAGTTCTTTTTTGACTTTTGCCAGTGAAGCGCGGGTCGATCCCTTGGCGGAGGCGAGTTTGTGATCAAGGACTGATTGGGCGTTTTCAGGTGCAATACGTGTTGTTGAGGTTTCAAGATCGCGATAGAGAGGGGCGGTGGCTTTCGTGCGACGCTGCTTGTGCTGATCGATGGTGCCTGTCAGATACTGCCTCAGCGCAGAACCTGTCTCGCTGGCATTGGAGGTTGCGTCTTGCAAGGGTTGGAGTGCGCGCGGCACAGAAATCTCTTGTGCACGGGAACGCATGACATCTGGAGATGAGATCTCTCCGCCCAAAAGCTCTTGTCTTAAAAGCGATCCGATATCCTGTTCTGCACTCTTTTTGGAAGCCTCCTCTCGAAATGCAGGTGAGACTGCCCATTGTGCGCCTTTCCCAACGCTTCTTGCCGAGCCTGTGACTGCTTTTTTGGCAAGGGGAGCAGCATAAGCTGCGGCCAGATCGGCCACAAGTGGCGAGACGTTTTGTGTTTGAAGGCCGCCCGAGATTGTCCCAAGACCCGCATCGCGCAAGGCTTCCTTTCCAGCCGTCTTCAGCACTTGAGGCAGGATCTTGGTTGCGGCCTTTGCTGTTGTTGCGGCTCCCCCGAGACCTGGCAGCGGTGTGGCTGTGCCTGATCCCACCCAATTGCCAGCAGTTCTTGCGGTATAAGCTAATGGGGAGAGCGATGCTCTGGCATGTTCCCGCTCTTCCATCAGTTGCTGCTGGGCGGCATCCAGCACGCTCTGATGAGACGCAAAATCATCTCGGCCTGTCATGCGATCGGAAGAATGCAAGATCATGCTCGCATCAGGATCCGACTTCGCAAAAGCAAGTCCCATCTCCTTGATTCCTTCACCAACACCGCTGCCAAAGGCTTTGACGGTATCCCAAAGATCCGTTTGAGGCTTTTGACGACTTGCGATTCTGGCCTCAAGCTCTGCTTTCCGCCGGAGCAACGCTTGCTTGTCTGAGGATGCGACTGGCGTGGATGTTGACGTTTGAGATGATGTCCCAGAAATTGGCGCAGCAGAAGACGGAGAGGATGTTGATCTTGTCCGAATCCGCGCCTCGAGTGCGGCCTTGCGTTTGAGCAACGCCTCTTTTGAGGCTTTCATTGGTTGAGGTGTGGTCATGAGGTGTTACTCCATTTGTGCCAATTGCGCATTGATGGCATCAAGTTCGGCCTGATCAGGATCGATGTCAAAACCAGCGTCTTCTGACTCTTGCGAGGACATCTGAGACGTGTCGGCACCTGCCATCTCCTCGAGATCCCAAGGTGTCAAAGCGCGTCCTGTTTGCAGTGCCAATGTGGCCGCGCGCTCATAACTCGAGATCTCATGCTCAAGATCACTGAGCTTGTCTTCAAAGACATCCGGACGATCGGCAAGAGATGGCAGAATGCCTTTGTTTTCAAAATGCCGCCTCATGCTATCTGACAACACTCCCCCTTTGAGCTTTCGCTCCAGTTCCACAGTAAACTTGCCTAATCTGGCCTCAAGGGCCTTGCGTTTGGCAGTTTGCTGTTTGCGCTGAGGATGATTGGTGAGCGCTCCCATAAAATCAGATGTGGCATTGGCAATATCTCCAAGTCCGTAAGGAGCTTGTGGATCAATGAGATCATCTTTGGAGAGATCTCTAAAGCGCTTCCAATCGGAACGAATGGATTTGAGCTCACTTAAGACCTGTCCGAAGTTCTTGCGATCCCGCACATATTGGGAATGCTCTTGTTTGCTGGCAATCGCCGGCAGTGTGTCAAGGCCGGGCATCTGAGCCAGAAGTTCTGGACTGACTGAACCACTGCCATAGGACATTCCCTTGGCCATTCGTCTCCAGTTGGCCTCTTGCGCCAGATTGTGCCTGTGTTTTTCCTCTTGCTCGTCTCTCCACTTGTTTTGCTGCGCTTCCATCTCAAGGATTTTGCGGTTATATTCCCGGAGTGCCGCGTGGTCTTCCATGAACGCCTTGAGATCCTCCATGTTTTGATTGCGCTTTTTGTCGAGGTGTCCTGTATAGGAAGACATGGCCTCAGGAATATTTTGAGAAAGCGCGCCCAGCGTGCCCCGGATTCCGGAGCCATAACCTGTCTTCGACATTCCTGAAAAAAGACGCATCAGTCCCATGCCCATGCTCTGTCGCTGATCGTCTTCTGATATGCTTGTGAGGTCTCTGACGGAGCGCATGCCTTCCCTTGCACCATCATAAAGACTGCCCACGCCGCCAAACCCTTGAACATCTCTTGCAGGCTGTGAGGGAATATTCCCGAGCGCGCCCACGCCTTGAAGGTGGTCACCACCCTGAAGTCCACCACCTTGCAGCAGCATCAGCATCTGGGGCGTCATCATGAGAGCCTCCCGAGTGCACTGACGCCTCTCATGTGTCGGGATCCCTGACGCTTCTTTTTGCGCTTGATGAGACCGCCGCTTTTAAAGCCACCAGCCAGCTTGGCGCCATAGAGCGTTCCGGCTAAAGATCCCAGTTGTCCGAGAGTGTTGAGCTGTGGTGGTTGCGGAGATTGAGTGTAAGACGCTGTGTTTTGAGGTGCTGGGAATCCATGGACTAACGCGCCGTGCTGATTGAGCTGTTCACGCGGATAATTGAGTTTGCGCAGGTAATCGTTATAAGCCATGTCTTTTCCTTGTTGATTTAAGGCTTGCTGCTGGAGTCCCTGTTGTCCCAGAGTGGCCACATCGGTCAGATGTCCCGCATGGTGCATGCGTCCCAGTTGTGAGAAACCGGATCCTGTATGCAGCATTCGTTCCTGATCACGGGCAAAGTTCTGACCGGCTTGATCATAGCCGCGATAGAGGATCTCGTTTTGCTGGTGGGCCATTTGTTTTTGAAGATCAAGACCCATTTGATTGGCCAAGGCGTGATGGCGCCCAGAGCCCATCTGACCTTTTGAGACGAACTGCGACTCAATTGCGGGCAGCATGTTGTCTTTAAAATGTTTGAGTCCCGACTCTGTCGCTTGATCGGCTACAAGACGCGTATAGGGATTCATGTAACTGGCCGCCTGCGTTGGAAACCGCTGTTGCGAGGTGTCATACGCAGATTGAGAGCGTGTCAGCCATGGCTTGTAAGTTCCCGTTTCTCGACCCATTTGAAAGGCACTTTGAGAATCAGGATGCCAGTCCTCAAGTCGTGATCCCGAATAGGGTGTATAAGCGGCGAGAGCTTCTTGTTCTGAGAGTTCTCCGAGCTTTTTGTAAAGCGACTCCAGCCAAGGAGGGAGTGTTTGGTTTTGTAATTGAATTCCAATGGGCATTAGATTCTCCTTTGAAAGTAGTGACCGAGTGAGAGCGCTTGCGGCGGATGCGACTTCCGGTTTTTGTGCGCACGCACGTTTTCGATAAAGGCGTTGAAGTGACGCGCGCCTGCCATCGAGTTACCATCTCCAATGTCGCTGACAACATCAGCAGGAATGACATACTCGCCTTCGGAAAGAAGAGCGGGGACATCGTCTTCTTGACCGTCGCTGTCGCCCATCAGATATCCGCCATCGGCATAACGCGAGATGTAACCACCGTGTGCCAATTGCCAAGGACTGTCGTCTTCAAAGGCTTCTTCTTCTGGGTCAAACCCAGGTCGATAAGTGGGAGAGAATGGCTTATATTTACGCTTGAGCGGCGTGAGATTGGCCGTTGGGAACTGATCAGGTCGCCATTGGGGCGCAGAAGAAGCTGCAACGGCTTCCGCAAGACTTTGAGGGCCTTGAGGCTTTTCACGACGGCCCAATGTGCCAACAACAGCCGTGCCCAAGAGTGCTGTGCCGAGGGGATCGCGACCCAGCATGGTTTTGACGCCGCCGAGAAGACTCCCAACACCGCCCATAAGAGAAGAACTTCCACCAGTTGGCGACAGACCCATCTTCTTGAGATAAATGGCATTTTGGATCTGATCCTGCGGGGAACTGCTGCCTTGAGTGAGTGTTTCCAGATCAGGATTCCACGCCGGAGATGCCGTTGCGGATGGCGCTGTGCCACGATTGGCCACTTGTGCACCTGTAGCTCCACCGAGCAAAGCGGAGACACCTTGCTTGAGCACATTAACGCTTTGCCCAAATCCCTGTCCCATGCCAGAGACCACACCGCCCAGTCCTTGGCCAGCGACGAGAGCTTTTCCGCCTTCAACAAGCGCCGGTCCTCCAAAAAATCCACCGATGCCGCCCACAACAGGACCCACCTTGCGGTTTTGAGGTCCCAGTGATCCACCGAGGGAGCCACCGAGGGAGCCACCTATGGCGCCGCCTACGGGGCCGCCGATCAGAGTTCCTCCAATTGAACCGACAACGGGCCCTATGACTTTTTTGACGGGTGCTGGCACCCATTTAAAGGCTTTCTTGAGACGTTTTTTCCACCCATATTCTGGAAGACCGGTCATGGGATTGCGCGAGCCCCGACCGCCTAAAGCCTTCAGGAGTGCGGCCTCTTGCGGATTGATATGCGCGAGAATCGTGTCGCCATCTCGACCTGCCGATCGCAAGAGACTGCCGACACCTTCAAGGACGTATCGCGGGACGTAGCCACCTTTGGCGTACGTTTGGGGACTCCAGGCGTTTTCGTCATCTTCCCGCATGGGGATGGAGTCTTGAGAGCCATCGTCCCAGCTCATGTCGTCGCCTTCAATGGACGGGAGATAGGTTGGCGCTATTGGATTCAGCGGATGCGGCGTGTCATAAAAATAAGGATTCCATTGTGTCATTACGTTATTCCTTTACAAGTTCGAGTTATTGGCAAGGCTCATTTCACAAGCATTGACCCAAAGATCGCGCGTTTCAAATCCGAGAGGCGACGGACATCCGGCTTTCTCGAAAGACAGTTCCTGCACCAGCTGTGCGCCCCAAGACCTCCAGTCCTCTTCCGACAACAGCTGCGGGATATCGTCATGGGGAAAGGCCGTGACCATAAGAGCGGCCCAGCGCTCCAGCGTCATGCCATTGGAAAGGAGATTTTGAGAGGCTGCGAGTGTCATCAGGCGCGTCCTTCTCCAAAGTCGAGTGTGAGCAAGATCTTTCCCATCTCGTAAGTGTCATCCACATCTTCACAAGAGAACCTGAGACGCATCTCGCGACCTTGCGCGCGCAGATCCAGTTTGTCTGTTTGAGGTGCAATCACGGAGTGTTTGGACGTTTGTGTGAGGCCTTGTGCATAATCGCGCGATAAGATTTCGAGTTTTAAGGTGCCGGTCATCTTAAAATCTGGTTCAAGACGCGAGAGGAGAACCTGACGATCGAGACCCATCCATTGGCCATTGGGACCCACACCACACCAGCTGAGATCGCCGGTTGTAAAATGAGAGGGAATACCTTTTTGGTCGCCATTATTCCAGAGCTGGCACCAACCATATTCGTGTTGCCAGAGCGGATACCCGCCACCTTCATTCACAGAAGACGCCCAGACAGGATGGGCAAACACCTGCTCAAAATACCCGCAACATCTGGGAATCGAGTAGGGAGGAGAATTGAGTCCTCCCTCTCCCACCACCGTACGTGCGATGTCGCATACGGCGGTTTTGGTTAAAGTTTGCACGCGTCTACGTCGCCAGAGCGAAGAGGCCGATGTCCTTGAAGAACTGATTGGTCATAGCCTCATGGGATTGAGGGCATCGGGAGAGGCGCCACCATCCTTTCCGTGACGAAGCGAGGGGCCAGGCCCTGAAGGGCGGGACTCCAAGCTTCATGAGGAAAAGGGCAATGGGTTTTGTCCGTTTGCATTGCTTGAGTCTGTAGCATCGGAGTTTTCTCCGGATCCAGCTATCGAGCTCTGTAAAGGTGTCCTGACCCTGGGAGATGGCGAAATCGAGTAGGGAGGAGAATTGAGTCCTCCCTCTCCCACCACCGTACGTGCGATGTCGCATACGGCGGTTTTGGTTAAAGTTTGCACGCGTCTACGTCGCCAGAGCGAAGAGGCCGATGTCCTTGAAGAACTGATTGGTCATAGCCTCATGGGATTGAGGGCATCGGGAGAGGCGCCACCATCCTTTCCGTGACGAAGCGAGGGGCCAGGCCCTGAAGGGCGGGACTCCAAGCTTCATGAGGAAAAGGGCAATGGGTTTTGTCCGTTTGCATTGCTTGAGTCTGTAGCATCGGAGTTTTCTCCGGATCCAGCTATCGAGCTCTGTAAAGGTGTCCTGACCCTGGGAGATGGCGAAATAATTACGCCATCCTTTGAGGAGGGAATTCAATCCAGAGATTACGAATTCCAAGCTTTTGCCTTGATTGCGCTTCGTGAGCTTTCGGATTTTGTCCTTAGCCTTACGGATTGCAGCTTTGGCGGGAGCTATGGACCCCGTTTTCGAGATAGTGAACCCGAGGAACTTCCGTTTATGGACAGAGTCACAAGCGCTTTTCGACTCATTCACCTTGAGTTTGAGTTTCCTTTCAATGAACAGGCGCGTTGACTCAAAGACCCGCTTAGCCGCAGGGAGAGAGTGCACGTAGATGTTGCAATCGTCTGCGTAGCGGCAAAAGCTATGGCCTCGGTTTTCAAGCTCCTGATCCAGGTCATGAAGCATGACATTGGATAAGAGGGGAGAGAGGGGACCGCCTTGAGGCGTTCCTTTCACCGTCTCAATCTTGATGCCATTATCCATGATACCGGATTTGAGGAAACGACGTATCAGTTTGAGGACTTTCTTGTCTTGGACTTTGCTGGCCAGACGGCTCATAAGCCGATCATGGTTGACGTTGTCGAAGAAGGCTTCCAGGTCAATGTCTACCACCCAGACCTTGCCATCCTGCACATATTGACTGGCCTTTTGGACAGCTTGATGGGCAGATCTGCCAGGCCTAAAGCCATAGCTTGAGTCTGAAAAGCCTGGATCGAGCAACGGGGTCAGGACTTGCACGCAGGCCTGTTGTACCATACGGTCTAAGACCGTGGGGATACCGAGCTTGCGTGTTTTCCCATTCTCCTTAGGGATATCCCGTCTCAAGACGGGTTGGGGAGGATAAGTTCCAGCCAGAAGCTGTTTCCTCGTCCTTTCCAGGTAAAAGTCAAGACGACTCTCAATGTCCTGGATTGATTTGTCATCAATGCCAGGGGCTCCTTGGTTGCGTTTGACTTTTGCAAACGCAGCCCGGAGGTTTTCAATGGAACAGAGTGGCTCCATCGTAGACGGTGTCAAGTATGGCAGTTCCTGCTCTGCAAAATGAGTGACAGACCCCTCGACGTCCTGGAATCGGGTACCGCCGTCATCGCCAGAGTCGTGGGAGATGGTGTTGCGCATCGTTTGCTGTCTCCTATTCATTCAAAGTTTCAGTTGCTTCCTTGATTAACCAATTCGGGCCTTCCTTCCCCATAAAGGGAAGTACTACGCCCTCTGCTGACTTCTTGAGCCTCATAGGGACATCATTGCTGGCGTCCTTGCTCTGGAAAGCACAGAGCGAAACTCAAGATCTCCCGCGGTAAGACGAGAAGGTTTCGCAAGGCCATGCTGGATTTACCTCTATGCACTTCTGCCTGAAGACGGGCTATTCTGTGTAATGCCAGGTTGCCCAGCCATAAAAGCCTAATATCCAGTTTCTGTTCGTCACAGCCTTGTTTTGCCATCGGCTTCCTTCAGCATAGACTCTCACAAGCTACACCTTGCCTAGGCTAAGGACCGCATCAGGTCAGCCCTCGGGGACTTTCACTCCTTACCTTCTCGCCATGCACGGCGTCACATAAGACGGAGAGTTGATTTCAAACTCACGTCCTGCACGGATGAGAGATTTCTCAAGTTGTCCAGCGTACTTGACAACGGCTTGTGCCTTCTCAAGATCAAAGCGGGGATCAATCTCATCCATCCAGGGATTCTTCTCAACCCAAGCCTGAACGGCCGGATGAAGATCCATTTCAGGTTCCACCATGTGAGCTGAATCAACTTGATTCCAATTGATTCTTTTGGGTTCACCTTGAGAAGAAGATCCTCTTGTTTTTGGGGAGACCACCGGTTGGTTGCCAATCCAGTGCAGGGTGGCGGTCGCCTTCATCAGCTCTTCATCGGCCGCGACTTGCGCATCCAGATCCCCGGATTCATAAGCGGCCTTTTTAGCCATCTTGGCGGCCTTAAGTTCAGCTTCAGCACCTTGCTTCATACGCATGAGCGCATCCGTGCCCATTTCGTGCGCGGTTCGAGATGAGGTCTGCGCCATCTCTTGCCAATATTGGCTTTCTTGGGCCATCTGCACCATCTCGGCTTGCATTTGCGCAAGACGGTTTTCGTAAAAGGCTTTTTCCTCCAGAGAGAAACCGGCATCGTTTGCGGGCGCTTCTGTTGCGGAGGTCACTTCTGAATGATCAGATTCAGAACCGAATGATTCGTCTGGACTTCCACTCTCAGGCTCTTGTGAGCTCATATCACTTTCCAGACTCTGCTCTTGCGCATGCGCGCGGGCGAGGAGTTCGTCCAGTGTTTCGTTTTCGTTGATTTCTTGTGTCATGCGTTTTCTCCTTGTTAACCGTGATGAACTGCATCTGGATTTTTGAGGATGCAGTAAATACAATCGTCGTAGACAAACCGGAACGGCACTCCGTGATAAGAAAACCGTGTTCCGGAATTGGGTTTAAAGAGTACCCAGTCCCCGAGCTCTGGCGACTTCCAATTCTTGAGATGCTCGTCTTTGTAAACTTCAGCACCCTTGCTCATGACAAGACCAACCATGCTTTTGTAGATGTCCTCTTCGCGGATCTTTTCAGGAATGGTGATACCTCCTTCGGTTTCGGCATCGCGCACAAAGAGTTTCAGGAGCAACTGAGATCCTAACGGTTCAGGAATGTCGCCATTGAGGTGTTCTTTTAAATCGTCATAGTTATTTGAGAGAAACATGTGTTTTCCTTTCTAGGCGACGTGAGTGTTTTGAGAATACAGTTGCGCAGTGAGGGACAGAGAACGCGGCAAATTTTCTTCAGCGACAATCCGCGGATCAGAGATGACGGCTAAAAGATCACGTTCGTCGATAAAAAGCAGTGTCACATCACGAATCATGACTTCCGTGCCATATCCTTTTTTGAGCATCACAAAGTCACCCACTGCATAATCATTGGAAGTGGTAAGCGGGCCTTGAGAGACGACGAGTCCCAAGGCATAAGGATGCTTGTTATTCGCCGCAATCCTTGGTGGCAAATAGACGAGTTGCGTTTTGCCGCGATGGTTCTTGATTGAGTGCACTTCCGATTCTCGTCCCCAAATCTTGATACAAACAAATCGTCCCTGTGGCACGGGCGGCTCAAACCCGAGAGCTTGTTCGACGTAGCGTTTGGCAGCGTGCCGTTCATGGGATTCAATCCGACTCATGAGGTCCTCGTGTGTGTTGGGGAGAGTTGTCCGCTCTCGATTGCTTCAGATTCTTTTGCAATCAGATCTCCAGCCGCTTGCAATCCTTCTAAAAGACCTGTGTGAAACCGATAGTCGTCATAAGAGTCGCATCCGCCGGAGGTGACATAGAGTGCGAGACGGTCTCTCTGCACTTGCAGATTTTTAAGAAGATTTCCCAAAACATCCTGAATCATTTTTGTGGCCTCTTGCTCAGTGGTTTAGGTCTTCCAGACGGATAAGACTCCCCAAGACGGATCTTTGCAACACCGCCCATGGCGAGCTTTCGAGGACGACCGGGCTTGCGAGACGACAACGCCTCTGTCTCCAGCACGTCTTTCATGACCTTGTTCACAGCCGCTTTGCGGTTTGCGAGCGCACTACCACCGCCTGTTTTCCGGCGCTCAAATCGTTGTGGCGCACTTGTCTTTGTTTTGGGCGTTGAGGGCTTTGATTTCATAAGACTTCTCCGTCTGGATTCATGTGGTGTTCGACCGCAACATCATCTTGCTTCAGCTGCGCAATAATGAGGTCCGTCTGATTCTTTTCGTGGGCGATCGCGGCCTTGTTCTCTTCTTTGATAACCTCTGTCTGGAATTTCATTTGTGCCTTCAACTTTTCCATCATGGCCTTGATTTCGGCTTCTTCCAGCTTGCGTCGACTGGCTTCGGCCCGCTCTTGGATATCAATTTCTATGAGCTGTTGCGGATCGATAGGCTGAGGCGCTTGTGGTTGTGTGTCAGCAGTTTCAGTTAGGGAGTTTGCCACCATGAGTGCGACCTGATTCTGCACAGCTGGTGGAAGATCCTGATTCAATGGCAACTCAACACCTGTCATCATCTGCATTTGGAGCGCGTAGAGCTGCGCTTGATGCTCGGCAATGTGAGCCATGAGTACTGGAGAGAGCTGTGGGTTTTGTGCCAAAAACGCTTCGTGCACTTGAATGTGGGCGACATGGTTTTGCCACGGGGCCACACCCAGAGATGCACCGGAAAGGGCGCGCATATTCTCAGAAACGGGATCGAGTGGTGTTCCAGAATCTGGCGTGATCAAAACTTCATCGATATTCTCGATTCCGAGAGTCCGACAGATGCGTTCATAAACGGCGTGCTGGTTAAACAGCTGTGGTGCGGATTGTGCCAATTTTAAAAGCTCCTGGGCTCTTGCAATGCGTTGGGTCTGTGTGGAAAGACCAGAATCCGCTGTCGGTGAGATGACGTGATTGAGTTGGAAGTCTTGCGCGCTGACATAAGACATCTCTCCCTCACGGGAGAAGAACATTGGATCTTCTGTTAATGTTCCACCCCAGAGCTGGTAAAGCAGAGTCAGCTCTTGAGATAAAGACTCCCTCAGTCCACGCAGCATCGCCATCTGAAGGCGACCGGAGACATCCAGATGCGCCAACGTAGTGCCCACAGGTGTATTCGCCCTTTGGTCAGCAATCTGATGATCGATACAAGATGCGAGCTCCAGCGTCTTGCGAGATAAAGTATCGTAAAGATCCTTGAGAACCATAGAGGGCTCGCCATAGGGCAACGGAATAATTGAGCTTCGCAGGTCTTTTCCATAGACTGGGATCGAGTGAAATTCTCCAGGTCCGATCATCTTGTCATTATTGGCAATATCGATGTTGCCGGCAATCAGTCCCCCTGGGAAATTCGAGAGGATGCCTTTGTCAATGAGTTGTCGCAACAGACTGGTCAGAGCGGTGGAGTTGCCGCCTAAAAGCTGGGCATATCCAAGCCCATAATTCCCAAGCCCCGGTAACAAAGTATACTGGACGAAGTAATTAATGCGCGTGAATGTTGCATCTTCTGGTCGCCAATTTCTGCGAATCGACAAGATCTGCCGACTCTCGGGGAGCAATGTCACGATATAGGGTTTTGCGATGGATTGCGCGTCATCACTCTGGTCTTCCTCAATCGTCAAAAGACAATGGCTTTCCCAGACCGTTAAATAGTCAGTCGGACGTTCTGAAGTGGATGCGACTCCATCTAGATTCCGAATGGCATCATCAATGGGGGAATCCAGCAAATCATCAGATTCTATATCCAGGTCAACCTCGCGATAGAATCCGTATTGCTGCCTGAGCTGTAGATCCTGTCGAGACAAGTTCAAAATATGCGTAATGCGATCGGATGCGGTCAGGGACGATGTCTCATTATCAATCAGGAGATGCTGCGGCCGGATAAATCTCGCCGTTGGGCGTTGTGTTAAAGGATCTGTATAGACTTTCTTAAAGGCGGATCCCAAAAGAATAAGATAGAAAAGCATACGCCGCGAATCAACGTAGTAGTCCGAGTCAACAGAGGTGAGCTGCCAGTTTAAGAACTGCTCAACGCGTTCTGCGCAATCCTCAAAAAATGCATCTGATCGTTTGAATGTCTTGATCTTGGCAGGTCCTTCAGCAGGGAAAAGCTCGGCTTGTGCCAACGCGTAAAACTGCAAACAGGCTTGCATCAAAGTGGTATCAAATGCACCTGTTGCCTGCGCAAAGGGCAGCTTGTCAACGGTCTCCCACGACAGCCCCAGATTCTGGATGGCCGATTGGATCTGTTGCTCCCATCCCTCACGAGACGCCTTGTCTTCGGAAATGCCACGAATTAAATCGGTGACAACTTTGTCTTGAGAGGCTTCTGAAAGTTCATCGGTAATGTCATCCCAAAATCCATCGGTGTCCTCTTCCTGTTCTTCTTCAAAAGGAACATCGACGTCATCAAGCGGGAGTGATGTCTCATCAAAGTCATCTCCATTGGGAAATGCAATGACGTTTGTCACGTCTTGATCATCACTGTCAAATAGATCACGTTTGTGCATACGACATCCCCTCGCCAAAATACGAGATTCAAGAAATTAAATAGTATGGGATGTCTTAGCGGTGATTAAATCACAGATCTCAACGGTATGCAAATTTGTGATGAGAAGAGAAAAAGTCGAGTTTTTCTGGGAATCACAAGATCAGTTGTGACGACCTTTTGTGTGATCTTCGACCTCTAAAACGTCGCGAGATGTGACCACAGATTTTTCACCGGCAATGGCATTTGTCGGTGTCTCCAGAATGACTGTTTTTGATTCAACAGGTTGTATGTATTCTTTGTGACAAGGACAGATGACTTTTGTGACTTTATGATGCTCTGTTCCTTTGAGTGTTTGATGCTCTTCGTGAGAGATAATTTGTACACATTCTGGCTGATGCGCACATCCGGCAAGTGCAGCCGCAACCAAGCCAAGAGCAGCAATATGTTTAGGTGAGAGTTTCATGTGAAAGGCTCCTTGATATGATGTTTCTCGTGATCCAAGTGTAACGAAGAACCGGACACGCGGTCAAATCACTCAAGGCGTCTTTTGGGTGTCCTTGAGAACAGTGAGCCTCTTCTCATCAAGTCCCGTCATCTGCGCGACAAATTCAATTGTTTGTCCGCTTTGCAGAAGTCGTTTGGCCATGTCGAGTCTTTCTTTTTCACGACCCTCTTCACGACCCTCTTCACGACCTTTCTCAATACCTTCTGCCAAACCTTCCGCACGGCCTTTCTCTATACCTTTTTTTTCTCCTTTTTCAGATGCAGCCAAGAGAACGTCTTGCGAGTGAACAGCCTCTTTGAGATAGGCAAAGTAAGTATTGCGCTCTTCATTGGACATATGGATGACAGCCAAGCGTTCTGCAACCTTCTTCATCACAGGTGATTGGAAAGAAGGGAGGACTTCGGAGTGCTTCATCATGTAAAGCCATTCATCGAGTTCATGTTGCACCTGATCGTTAAAACGCGGCAGCGAGATAATGAAGTACTCCGGAAACACGTTAGGTGTCTCAAACATGATGAGACCCTGATTGGCGATCTTCACGTTGACAGGATGCGTGGTGTCAATTTCATGAAAGATCGTCTGCCCATGATAGAGAGGGGATTTCATGGTCTGCGTTGCAAAATAAAGCAGACTGATATGGAAGACTTTTTTGATGCTGGTGTAGTCCTGATTCCCAGAAATACTATCCACGATGAGACGTGAAGAATTAAAACACGCTTTGTGCAAAAAGTTGGGTGTAAAAGAGCGTTCGATCTCAACAATGTATTTATTGTCGTCTTTGTCTTGCACGACAAGATCCGCGATACTGCGTTTGAGATCAAAGGACTCCTTGTTGGACTCACTATCGAGAAGGGCATTAATGGTGACAGGAGGATATCCCTGTGTTTGTAGAAGTGTCGAGATAAACCTTTCGATAATCTCGTAATCGCCTTTGTTCTTGAGGATGTATTTAATCGCGTAATCGAAACTGATGAGAGGTTTGTCTGCCATCGTCTGTCTTGCCTTTTTGTCGTTTATCTATGGACTGACTGTACGGAGGTTACGACCTCTTGTCGAGGTGAAACACGCGCATTGCAGAGTATCTCTCTCGAGAGCAGTAGTGAGTCAAAGTCATGTTGCAAAAGCCTGTTGCATAATCGGCGAATATCGCAACAGGTTTTCGCAACACGCAAGAGCGCAGTTTTGCTGAGGTGATTTTTTGTTGCAGAAACGAGCGTTTCTGCAACACGATCTCAGAGAGCTGTGGAAGCTATCTCCGTCACGTTTTCCAGCGTTAACGGATGTGACGTGCAAACGTAATTGCACCCGATCCGATTTTGACTATTGAGACGTTTCCGACAAAGACGCATTGTATTTTTCAGGCATCATAAGCTGTTGCATCATAATAAGCGATCCCTAAAATTTTTGGTTGCTGCAATTGGAACAAAACAACATTATTAGTCTTTATGATTGTTTTATAGTACATTCCCGCTACTGCTAATGTCGAGTCAGTTGTTGAAAAGATCATTCCTTGTTGAGCAAAAAGGTCACACAGATTGTGATTAATATGATTAATAGGATTACTTTGTAGCGCTAATCTGTTTATCTCAATATAATCAGGATAATCTGGAAATGGGTGGGCATAATTTTGGAATTGATTATTCTTAGGGGTGTAGGCTTTATTAAATAAAGCGCTCATAGCGGAATCTGTAGTTACATGATCAGATTGAAGCAGTGTGGGAAAGCTTAAACTCTTCCCGGACGTTATAAACGTCTCAATCTCTTGCCGATTCCAAATTGAGTGGTTATCAAAGCAAATAGATATTGCATAGTGTCGAGTATCAGAAAATTCAGGTTCTGGTTTTATTTCTATTTGACTTTTTGTAGCCAACTGCCCATACAGTAGCGAGCGACTGATAACGTTTAATGGTTTTATTTTAGTTGAGGTACTGATCACGTTTTTTGTGAAACCATTTGCATATTGCCCAACATTTGTTGAATGTTTCTTGAAGTTAGATTTGTTCAAACTTTGCGGTTTAAGAAAAGAGGCTATAGAATTGTTCGTTCTATCTGTAGGCGCGTGGCAAATATTGTTTAGATTGAGGTAGTCGATAGATCCATAGCTAGTAACTGCATCAAACGGATTAGTAGTTGGATTGACTTTCCAACTACCTGCCAGAGCTGTAAACAGATTGTATTTATCCACTGTGTCTTGGAGGGGATTGCCATAATTTCCCCACATACCACTCTTGAGGATTGTTGACGGCACCCCTCCATTTTGGACGATAAATGTACAGTCAGCAATCCAGTCTTCATATCCTCTTATTATTGGAGTTGAGCTTAGCGCTGCCAAATTTTTAATTTCGGCTATGCGGGGAGAGAGATTTACATTATAGAATGATGTCAGATAAAGCTGATCTACGTCTTTCCAATTTGATAAATTCGTTCTTATTTCTGTTAATAGATGTTGGTTAAATACCGACTTACTCGTCGAGCATTGTAATATTGCATTTATAACGAAAGAGATTGTTGGATATTTCTTGGAAAGCTCTACTATAGACTGCAAATAGTCATTCCAAAACTTATCGGTATCCATAGGAAACCCTTTATTGTATGGAACGGTGGGGACTGTTGGATTAGGATGACTTGTAGTTTCTGAAAAAAAATGTTCGGAGGTTACAATAATAGCAGAATCAAAAGGGGAAGCCTCCCTTATTATCTCTTCTGTTTTTTCTGAAAACTTGTCCAAGCTTGTTGGACCGTTCAAAGCCCCGTTTTTTAGAAGAATAATTTTCATTTCATTATATACCTTTTTAAATTATCTGGAGAGCATGATTCTATAGATATTTGATTGAGTAAGTGGGTTCTTTGTTTTATAGCTTAGAATCGCTTTGATAGTGGAGCTCTCATAAGAAAAAGGAGAAAATCCATCAACTATTGGATAAAAACTGAATTTTATAATATCTTTTTCATTGCCAATTTTAATAAAAAAAGGATCTTGATTTTCTAATATTTTTTTACACTCGCTTTCTTCAAAAATTTTCTCAAAATTTATTATTAAACCAAAAAAATCATTCAGTTCCAGAGAGTCTCCTTTTTTGTGAGAAACATAATGAGTTTTATCGCTTATATTAGTTTCTATTAACACAAGAGGAGAGGAATCATGTAAGCAGTTTTCAATTTGAAACTCCATACTGATTTTTTTTGCATAGCTACTGATTTGATTTTTATCATCTTCCTGCCACATAGCCTCAGCTTGAGGGGCATTGAGAGCGGCTAATGCAAGACTAGCTGCAAAAATTTTTGAATTTGCCATTTTGAATATCCTTTCTTTGGCGATAAGAACGTATTACAAGCTGTAACGTGCAGAATTGCTCAGTCTCTGACATTAATTTTGACTCACAGCCACTTCAATTTCCGTCAAAGCGTGAGCAGCAGCAATCAATGAGACAATCGCCTGCCTTAGCTGACGTTTCCTTTCAATCGGATTGATCATGTTAAGATTATTGACGGTTGAGCCTGCAATTTCTTGAGCGATCACATGACCGAGTTCTCGAATCTCTTCCTTCTCGATAAGGGCTTCAACAGAAGCTGAATCTTCAAAAATTTCTCTTTTATTGTCTGTGCTAATAATCGATCGCTCGAGCAAATTCTCTTCTGCATGCAGAGGATCATAAAGAACGGCGGGTTCATATCGTGAAGATATGACTGGTGATGCTGCATCGTTATGTAATCTTGAAAGATCACGCTGTAATCTCTCAATATCATGCTGCACTTGCTGGATATCGTAATTCACGGACTCGTCTGTCATCGCGTTTCCTTTCGTGACGTTTATTGACAATTTATTGCCCAAAAATTGAACGCATCTTATAATGTGTACAAGTCTTACATTTCTTTGCTTGAATATTAATGACAGGAGGTCTCGCGTGACATCCTGTCATTCCTCTTATAAGAGAGCGCTAACTGATCTTGAGGGTTGCGGTTCTTTTTTAGAAGATGACGCTTTCCTCAATCTCAAAATCATATTACCAGACTTGAAATCAACGGGTCAAATCGCTCCCTATTTGTCTATACGTTGTAGAAGCTGAGACCCTTTTCAAGAGGTTGCCTCTCTGGTACTGTGCGCTCGTTTTAAATTTGGTAAAAAGCAGAAAGTCTTCGATATGAACAAACAAAGCTCTTATCGTTATTTCATCACGCGCGTTGTGTTGTTTTCGTTTTTGTTTCAGCAGGGATTTACAACCGCACTCTGGGCCGGAAAATATGACGAGATTTCACAGACACGGCAGGTTGTAACACATAAACTCCATCATGTGAGACCGCAAGATCCTTCACAAAGCAATACCTCTGGGGATCTGGTTCTTGATCTTGAGAAGCGCACCCTGAGTGTTGTTTTGAATGATGTCAGAGAAAGATGGATTGCGCCTGAGTTGAGACCTCAATTGCCATGGGAGATTTCTCGAGAAGGGATGACCCACTATCTTGCGGCATACCACTGGACAGCGACAGAACTAGAATGTGGTAACTTCAAACTGACATCCTTGCTGCCGCTTTTGGGTGGAGGTAACGAGGGATCGACTGGCGGCGGCGGAGGTAGCGGTGGCGGGAACGGATTCTCTGGCGGTCGTGATAACTTTTATGGCGGTGGGGGCGGCACATCAAACTGGAGTACAGGCGGTGGTGGTAGTAGCGGGTCTCATAAAGACGGATGGAACTGCGACAAGAATGGTAAGAACTGTCATTTGACAATTACGGTTCATCCCGGCGGGACAGAGACATCTTTTTCGAAAGGAGGGGCTGGAGGTTCGGGTTCAGGTTCGACAGGGGGCGGTCATACGACACAGCATACAGCTGCAAAATGTGATGTGTGTCAAAAGATAGTGTCAAAGGCGAGTCTGAGTGCACAAAAAGTGCAACTCTCTGCGTCTTTACAGCAACAAGAAGCCTCACTGACCAAAGAACAAAACACGCCTGCGTATGTCATGACAGCGACGGATCAGCAAATCATGAAAAATGGCTTAGCCTTTATGAATGCCAATCCTCATAATATTCAAATGAATCCCGTGCTTCAGCTACAGGCAAAAATCCAAACTGCTGAAAAAAATAAAGCCACACGGATTCAACAGCATCAAGCGACAATTGCGTCTCTCAAGCCACAAATTAACTCTCTGACAGCACAGTTAACACAAATTGAACAGCAAGAAAAAGCCCATCAACTCGCGCTGCAACAAGCAGAAGAGGAGAGAAAAGCACAAGAGACGAAACTAGCGGCTTTAAAAGCGGCGGAAGAGAAAAAGGCGCTGGCACTTCAACAAGACCAGGCCCGTCAAGAAGCGCTCAACAAAGATTATCTGCACATTCAAACGTTAACAGAAAAACTACTGACAAAACTCAATGCGCAAGCGGTTTTAGAGCAGCTGAAATTTCCGATGACAGATGTTGTCAAACAGGAGATGCCCGTCAAGAATCTCGTGCCACTTTTAGCGATCATAGATGATTGTTGTGCCACTGCAAAACAAGGAGGCCTTACAGCGGAAAAAGACAGGTCTTATACGCAGCTCATGGGTCAGTTGATTTTGACGAATGTGTGCACGTGGAATGATTGGGCACTTGCGTCTTTAGAGGCAGATCCAGATCGTGCGAAAGGGATTGCGGCGGGTCTTTATGCTGGAAACTATTTGTTGCCGATGCTGTTAGGGACTATTGAGTCTTGGATTAATCCGGAAGGTCAAGCGCCGCTGACGGTAGGACTGTTGTCGGCTTTTCACAAAGAAATGCAGACCGTCGGTCACGGCCTGACGGCCGCAATCAATGCACTGGATCTTGATGCGGAAGAGAAAGCGGCGTATGGCGCGATCGCGAGTATTGCTATGGCCGGTGTGATGAAATGGGTCAAATCACCGCAAGGTCAACTGGGACAGGTTGTTAATGGTTTGTCTGAGACGAATGTGGCTGTGAAATCCGCGGTGATCACAAGCCGCTTTAAAGCTGCGTTTTCGAAAAACACAACGGAGTTTTTGACAGATCTTGAAACGCGATCAGGCAGTGGTCTTGTGAAAGCGCAGCGCGAACGTCTCTTGAAGTATGCCACAGAAGTTAAAATCGGTAAAATGGAAGAAACGGCTTATAGAGCACACGAGAAGCAATACAAGGCACTCAGTGATGCCATGAAACGGGAATGGGAGAAAAACACCGGTCAGAAGTGGCCCCAATATGGAAAGTGGAATGAACTCAAACAAAAAATTGTGCCGACTGATGTCGATCTGCATCACATCATTCCCCAGCGGTATGGTGGCCCTCATGAGTGGTGGAATGCGCATCCAGTTCATCCTGGCAATCACACGGGCAAAGGTGGAATTCATGCTGATCCCAATTCTTTGTTAAAGCAGACATTAAAGGAGTGACAGAGAATGGCTCAATACAGCTATTTAAAAGAATATACAGCTGAGGAGTGGAGAAAGCGTGGGATGCCAGACCCTTTTCTTTTCTCTCGATACAATCAGTTTATGCCGATAAAGCTGGACGAGATAGAACGCGCTGAGGCTCAGTTAGGATTTCAGTTGCCATCTCAGCTGCGCGAGTTTTATTTAGAAATTGGGAGTGGTTATCTGGTTGCGCCTTACAACACGATAGATGAGAACTATCATTTTGGCAATTCTAACGAGATTTTGCCCCCGATGGTGGTTGCAGAGTTTTATAAACCGTTAGGACATGATCCGTGCGGGGAAGAGCCGGAAGAGTGGTTGTATTCTTCTGATGAACAATACGTTATGGATCCTGATTATTACGCTTGCATGGAAAAAGATTGTTTATCATTTTTTCACACTGGAGGCAGTTGTGGCTTTCTTATGCTCAGGCCACATTCATCAAATCCGAATGCAGTATGGGATGATTTTGGAGAGAATATTGTTGAAGAGTCTTTTGAGAGATTTATCTGGCGTTTATATTATGAGGATCCTGCTTATTATAATGATGTGATTATAGCCTGTATGGAGAAGCAGAAGTCATTGCTTATGTGATGAGCAGGGAGTTTGTCTGTGTCAGTTTTCTTATGCTGAGATCTATTGTTTTGTTGCGGGCACAAAGAATCCAGGAGATCAATTGAGTTTTTGTTACAGGCGCATTGCGAAAGGCATTTGTTTGGCAATGAGTAAAAAATCCGTGTCTTTGAGCTCGACCCAAAATTCTGGCGTATCAAGTCTGACCTCGACTCTCTCTGATGGCAAACCGTCATCGAGGTTGCAAAAGAGGCGCATGCGGTGCTGATGAAGGATGAAGATCTGGAAGCTTTGGCGGAAGCTGAGAGGAATCGTGTGGTTGAGTAAGCGTGTCCGTATTCAATACTCCGGCACCTCGACGTCGTAGCCACTCTTGATGAGGCCGAACTCTTGCAAGAAGAGGATAGATTGCGAGAAGGTGTCGACAACATCTTCACCGGTACCGTTCGGATACACGAGCACGTCTTCCATGAACTTCTGGCTGTGATCGTAGAGCGTGTAATTGTCCCGTGAGTTCGTCTGCTCAAGACGTGTTGCGGGGAGCCAGATAATGCCACGGGGTCCCAAGAAATACCTTATTGTTTTAGCACGTGCGAGCTTGAGCCGTACGTACGCGGCACGAAGCCCTCAACGCGCACACGAGGGCGCATCTTCTCCAGAAACGAGATGAGCGGTTGTCCTTGAGTTGCACGTTCCACAATAAAGAGACTCGTCTTGTACTCGGGCTTGATTGTGTGCGGGCGTTTTGGATATTCAGGATGGCTATCGGTGCAATCAATCGCCATGCGTCGGATCTGCTCCATCAGCTCTTCAAACGGCAACCGCGCTTTCATGAGGCTCAAGAGCATCAGATGCGACTCACCATCGTACTGGAAGACGCCCCAAGATGTGGCTGCTGAAAAGCTGCTGCTCTCGTGTGTTGTGAGTGCGGTATCCACAGACGTCACGATCATCTTGAAGCGCGGCAGCGGACTTGACCAGACCATGAAGTCTTGGTGTTTGAAGAGGCCACCTTCTTGCGGTGCTGGCCGCTGTTGATACTGACCTGCAAACGCGTACTCGCTCATGGTGGCTTTTTGCTCGTCAACAACCGACTGCGGGAAGCGTGCCGGGAAGAGCAACTCGCCATCTTTCGTGCGCGGATCTTTCCATGTTTTACCAGCCGCTTTGACAACACAGCGACGCGAAGGTTCAAAGCACGCTGGAAGAATGACTTGCGTCCAGAGTTTTGTCTTGTCATGTCGCACAATCAGGTCGGTGATGTCTTTTCTGAGACGCGTTGTTGCACCACAATCATGGCGCCGGCTTTGGCATCATCAAGTCGCGATTGCCAGACATCGCGCCACCAGAGATTTGTCGAGTGCATTTTCGCTTCTGACTCGACGTCTTTGGGATTGTTCGGGTCGTCGGCAATGAGAATATCGCCACCGAGTCCTGAGATCGAGGAGCCCACCGATGTGGTATCACGACGGCCGCCTGCGGTGTTTTCAAACGTGCTTTTTGCTTTTGTGACGGCGAGATTGTCACCCGATCCCTCCAGTGAGATTGATACCACTCGAGAGAATCAGACGACGACATTTCTGACTGGGAGAGGTCACGATCTTTTGGGCATACGAGCAGAAATAGAGTCGCGTCTGAGGATTTTGAATCCAGCACCACGCCGGAAACGCCACCGACACCAGACTGGTCTTGCCATATCGCGGAGGAATGTTAATCACGAGTCTGCGGATGTTCCCACGGAACACTTCCTCCAGAATCTCGCTCAGCATCTTCAGGTGCCAGTTCGGCGCAAACGTCCCTGTCTCCATATAAGGCCAGGCACGCTGGAGAAAGCTGTACAAACTCTCTTCGCACTCTCGCTTTTCAATCAGACGCTCCAGAACACCATCCAGAAACTCAAGATCAGTGGATTTCGGAAGATCCGTCAGCATGTTTCTTTTCAGCGCGCATTAATTTCTGCAATTCCACAAGAAACGGCTTTGACATGTTCTGCAAAATCAACTGTGCGCTCTGCTCCTCATTCCTATCCAGAGAGATGATCTCCCGCGGAACCGGCAAGAGGTATTTCAGGAACTCGATGATCTCACGAGGATTCGTCGATTGCTTGATCAGCGTCAGAAGATTCTCGAAAATATCCACCTCCTCCATCAGGCGTTCGCACATGGCCTGACGGGTGAGCCGTTTGAGCTCCGTTGTCTTGCGGGGACCACAAGAGCGTTTGTGACCTTTCGTAAATCCACCAATGCCTCTCGGATTGTTGCAAGGTCTTTTTGAATGTCGTCTGTCATCGTGATCCGCCTTTCGCGCTCATGTTGAACTATGATGAGCTATTAATTATGAGACTCTAGACCCCTGAAAGCGTTACATCTCTTGAGTTTTGTGAGGATTCATCTATGAAATTGTGCAAAAATAGATGAGGAGACCCCGACAGATATTCAGGTTTTCTGCGGGGTAGACTGATATTTAAGGAGTCTGGCAAAGAGTTGGACTCCATCAATTCCAACAGAGGAAGCGGGAGAGGTGTGTTCGCTTGCGTCCACGCTTCAAGGCATGCTGGTGAGAGAATCATGATCTCATCATAACGTGGTCGCTGACGACCCTTGAGACTCATCGCAAACCATGTTGTTTTCTGACCTAAGTTGATGAGGCTCTTGTCTCCAAACGCTTCCCGAAAGACATCATGATGGGTATTGGTCATGACCCAGTGAACACCCGACTCTGTGAGATGATGACAAAACGCGATCAGATCCGGATAAACAGGACGTTGATCTCCGTAAACGGAATTATCAGACGTATAATATGGTGGATCGAGGAAGACCAAATCTCCGGCCTTGGGTTGGATCTTGTCGTAGGACTGTCCCGAAATAAACACGTTCTTTTTAAGGAGATGATGACCCTCCCAAAGGCTCGCACGACGAACAGCGCCTCTCCCCGTCTCTCTCCTGGAAAACGATGCCTTCCACTTCTCCTGCTTGTGGGAATACTTGACGAGAGATCCAAAGCTGTACGTCCGAAGACCAATATAAGCGGCTGCAATCTCAACGCGCGTATGTGCCTCAGGAGAGTTCAAAACGGACAGCCACTGGTCATGTTGGGTTTTCTCGATGGATCCACGAGGAAGCATCCCCAGTAACGCCAGGTAATCATCCTGTATGACTTTCCACGTGTGAATCACAAAAGGATCGACATCGCTGAGATAGGCCCTCCTGTCCGCAAATTGATTACAGGACGCAAGAGCCAGTGCGAAGGCACCACTTCCCAAGAAAGGCTCGTAGTAATCTCCAAACTGTAAAGGAAGCGTCTGAAACAATGTGGGAACAAGGCGCGACTTGCCGCCGCAATAATTAAAAAGGTCTTAAGCATGATCTCCCGGCTGATTTGCGATTGGAAATGAAATTCGGTAAAGTGAAATCACTTCCCAGCAATTGGGGAGATCAGCGGAAACCTCATGTCCTCGACAGGGGTGTCTATGTGACATGAGGCTCCGGCCTCTACAGGTGCGATGACAGTCAAATCTGTCTTGCCATTGTCATCGGCCTGTAGAAGTTTTCCCGTCTAGAGTATCAGATCTTTTGACAATCTCCAGCAATCGCAAGACCCTCCTCACAAAGCTCCATAAATGCGAAACGGGCGCATGTTTGTACGTTTTGCATGTCAACCTAGCTCTCGGGTTTGAAACACGTCTCAAATCGCAAAATATCGCGATATGATGAAGGGCGTCACTCACCATCCCATCGTATCGCTTGAAAAACCTCAACTTACAAAAACTTTTCAATGTTTCTGCGGCCTACAGCAAAGGGTCAAAACCTATCTCAACACCACGGAAAACCTCAACTTACAAAACTTTTCCAGTGTTTCTGCGGGTTGTAGCAAAGGGTCAAAACATACCTGAAAGCCGCAGATATATTGAATAGTGATGTTTTTTCTTGGAGTTTCTGAATTCCAAGACAAAACAAGTATTTATTACTTTCTCATTTTCGTCATTTCTATGATTAGTTGAAATCCGCAGAAAACAACGATTTTCATGTTTGACAGAAAAGAAAATCTCAAGAGGGTCAAGGGTCAAAATGCTCGGAAAATTTGACCTTTTTGACTTTGACCCTTTGTCTGGGAAGCCGCAGAAAGGTTGATTTTTGAAAAGGGTCAAGAAATTTAGGGGTACCTCTCTCCCTCTCTAAAAGAGAATTTTTCTGTGGAACTCAGAAGTAAATATATAGTCTTTTTTAATATAATTATTTTATTTATTTATACATACATACATGACGCGATAGTTCGAAAGTGTGATATTTATGCAACACTCTAGAGCTTTCACATCATGCGTATACGTATGGTGTTATTATTATTTAATATTATTTAAATTTATATTTATTTTTTACTTCTGGAGTTCCACAGAAAAATTCTCTTTAGAGAGGAGAGGTACCCCCTAAATTTCTTGACCCTTTTCAAAATCAACCTTCTGCGGCTTTCCCAGGACAAAAGGGTCAAAAGGGTCAAAGGGTCAAATTTTCCAGCATTTGACCCTTTGACTCTTGAATTTTTCTTTTCTGTCAAACATGAAAATCGTTGTTTTCTGCGGATTTCAACTAATCATAGAAATGACGAAAATGAGAAGTAATAAATACTTGTTTTGTCTTGGAATTCCAGAAACTCCAGAAAAAACATCACTATTCAATATATCTGCGGCTTTCAGGTATGTTTTGACCCTTGCTACAACCCGCAGAAACACTGGAAAAGTTTTTGTAAGTTGAGGTTTTCCGTGGTGTTGAGATAGGTTTTGACCCTTTGCTACAACCCGCAGAAACACTGGAAAAGTTTTTGTAAGTTGAGGTTTTCCGTGGTGTAAAATGTGAAAGCTTCAATATCTTGATAAATTGCGATTTAAAAGCATATTTTATTTTTATGGTAGGTCACTAGCAGTACCTAGGTTTCTACAATTCAAATCACAAAATATCGCGATTAAACGGTCTTCCCTGTTAGGGCAAACACTTTGTACTTAATATTCAGCTTTACACCCTTTTGCTGTAGGCCGCAGAAACATTGAGAAAGTTTTTGTGAGTTGAGGTTTTCCGCGGCTTTCAGGTATGTTTTTGACCCTTTGCTGTAGGCCGCAGAAACATTGAGAAAGTTTTTGTAAGTTGAGGTTTTCCGCGGCTTTCAGGTATGTTTTTGACCCTTTTGCTACAGCCCGCAGAAACACTGGAAAAGTTTTTGTGGATCTAGTCTTTCCGCGGCTTTCAAGTATGTTTTTGACCCTTTTTCAAAAATGGCTCAAATCCTTGAAAAAATTATTCACTCTCAAAATAGGAATGTTGCTGAAATGTCACGAAAAGCCTTTTTCAAACTATTTTTTGAGCACTTCGATGAAAAAGTGAGTTTTGGAATTTATCCAGAGTTTTGAGGTCATTTTGCTCAAAAAGCTGTTTTTATCCAGAGTACTTGAAAGCCTTGGTTTCCCTTGTTTTTGTATTTCAGCTCTCAAAATCTTCTCTCAATTTTCCAAATTTGACCGTGTTTTGGAATTTATCCCGACTTTTTACAAAGTTTTGACGAAAAAAGTCGGGATTTCTTTTTTCAGGTTCACGACTTGCCAGTTCATTTTTTTTGTCTTTAGGCTTGAGACATATCGCACACCTCTGTGGGCAAACCTTTGATTATGACTGGAGATCGATGATGAAGAAGGCCTTTTTCAAACCGCAGTTTTCGTTCCGGATGTCCCTCTTTCATTCCGTTCGGGATACGACGCCGAAACCGCTAGAGCTTTTTTATGAGGATCGTCTCAATATGATGCGAGACAAGATCAAAACCCAGATCTTGTGTGATACGGAATTCTTTACACGTCCCAATATTGTCTCGTCCTCAAAGCTGTTGAAGAAAGAGGACATGAACGTCTTTTCCCTAGCGGTCTATCCTGAAGGCAAAACACGTGGGCGTGAGGGGATCTGTGGAATGTCAGGACTCGTGCTTGACTTTGATCATCCTGATGAGCGGTTTCAGTATCCAGAAGATATTTTAAAGACCTATTTTCAAAATCCCCATGTTCAGCATTTGCGGCGGTATTGGTATACGACAGTGTCGTCGGCTTATCGGAAACCACGGTTGAGAGTTGTGGTTCCCTTTCAGGATGTCTATTCCGTAGAATCGTTTGAGCGTCTTTACGATGAGTTTGTGTTTCTGATGGGCAATCCGCAAGGTCTTGATCATCAGGCCGGACGAGATTGTGCTCATGTCTGGAGAGTGCCTTACGTCTACCAGGTGGGCAATTCAGAAAAGGAATGCACAACACGAATCTTTCAGTCCAAAGTCGAAGCTGGACTTCTGGAATGCACTGAGACTCAATTTCAGAATGTCATCGACAAGACCTCTCACGCCTGGAAAATGTTTATCGGATCTCAAGAAGAGCTCAAAGAGGATCTCTGTGAAGACATCCCTGAGCTGGAGAGCCCATCTGTTTCACGTGCCGCGTATTCACGAGAAGCTTCCCGCGTCTCAGATATGGACATTCTCAATGCGTTGTCACGCATTTCACCGGACGTGGCTTATGCGGACTGGATTCGTGTGGGGATGGCGTTGCACAGCCATTACAATGGAAGTGCCATGGGAATGGGTCTTTGGGACAACTGGTCTCAAGGCGCACCACAGCGCTATCCCACAATCAAGGAGATTCGCACTCACTGGCGCAGTTTTGGCAAGCGGCAAAGCGGTGTTTCTGTGGGCACTCTTTTTTACATGGCCGGCGGTCGGGATGCGGTCAGGGGATCTTACGAAAATCATAATCGTGTGACTCAACTGACAATCACTCAACAGCCAATTTCTGAGATTCAACCGGATCCTGAAACAAAGACCACCGAAATACAGGGTGTTGCAGACATTGCACCACCAATCACAGCAATTGCGATCACCTCACCGGAGCCTGCCCCAGTTGAAATACCAATCGTGCCCGATTCAGATGTTTCACACGGGCCAACACAAGAATTGTGCAAACCGTTAGTCGCTCAAAGGGAGGAATCTTTTGAAATCACAGCTCTGACCGAAGAAGAGATCTCTCAACTCCCTGATGAAGTCTTTGAAGGTGATGATCGTCTCTTTGAGGAAGAAATCTGGCCGGCACTTATTGGTCAGGCTTCGGATGAGACTGATGATGATCACGATCCGACGGAGGACTGGTCAAAAGTCTCTGTGAAAGTGCCTTCACTCACCACGCCACAAGAAGACGCTCCAAAAACTGCTGAAGAAGGCGTCGTCCGGCAAAACGATATCATCTCAGAGGTCGAGAGTGCGTCGCTTTTGGATGTGATTACGTTCCAAGACTTTATGAAGACGTCTGCGGACGATATTCCGTCTTTTTTAGTCTACGAGATTCATGCGTATTTAAAAGGCTGCTTAAAATATCAGGGAGCCTCTTATCCGTTGGCAGGTGCCATTGCTTTGGCGGGTTTTCTTCTGCGAGATCTTGTCGAAGGACGACAGGGCGGCCGTACGAACTTTCTGACATTAACGGTAGGCCCTAGCGGCACAGGTAAATCCCAGACGCTTGCGGGTGTCATGAAAATCCTCAAGGCGTTGTCTTTACAGAAATTCTACACCAAGGGCCTGGGGAGTATGCAAGGCTGCATTGAGCATCTCAAGCAAAACGACGGTGTGCTCTTTTTGTTGCAGGATGAGGCCTCTTATACGGTGCGTTCCAGCCGGTCTCGTTATGTCATGTCTCATGAGTTGATGGTCGAGAAGTTCAAAATGGAGATGTTCAACACGCCAGAATGTTACTCATCGGACGCCATCAAGCATGGTGAGAAGATTCTCTTGGACTTCCCATTCTTTGCTGAGCTGTCGTTATCAACGCCTGATATTTTTGAGAGCTTTACGCGACAGGATATGTCCAAGGGACTTTTGCCCCGGTATTTGCTTTTTTATGAGGCAGAGGCTGTGTTTGAGAAAAACCAGTCCCTGCGCAAGACAATTCCTGATGCATTGGCGGATCTCTTACAGCAACTCGAAATCACCAACAGCAGCACGCGTCAGATCTGCACATATGACGAGGAGGCCTTGGCGTTGGTGCAGAGATTCGAAAAGCGCGTTGAAGCCGTGCAACTACGTCTTATTGAAGCGGCTCAAGAGGAGCATGCGTTTGAGCTTTCCGCACTTGTGGCCAGACTTTGCGAGCATGTCGAGAAACTCAGTCTTCTGACAGCATGGCATGAAGGCGCAATCCGTCCCATCACGGCGCGGGGTGTCAGCTGGGCCATCGCCATCACACTGCAATCGTTTGAGACATGGAAGACGCTGTTGCGTCAAGGACTGCATGACACACAAACGGAAGAACTGCGCGCGAAAGTTCTCCGCGCCATTCAAAAAATAGCGACAACGCAGGATCTCAGCACTTGGATCACGCGCAAGGCTATTTGTCGAAAGACGCAATATCTCAAACCCAAAGAGCGCGATGAGATCTTGCATCAGTTGTCAGAAGAAGAGTGTATTGAGATGTGCGTGCGTGGTGAAAAGCAATGGCTCTTACGGCTCACAAAAAAAGGATCTTTAACTTAAAGGAGATATTCCATGATCAAGTGTTGTCGAAAACTGATTGAGAAATCCTATCGCTTTATTTTGGGCGATCAGGACTACGAAAACTACCAAGCGGAAAAAGCGAAGTTCTATCTGGCAAGACGGCGTGACAATGTGCTGACGGCCATTAAAACCGCAACCCATAACGAGACCTCATCGATTGTGCCTGAACACCGCATTCGTTCCCGTGTGCAAAAACTCACCGACAGCGAGTTTCGCAGCACTCTGGAAGATCTCGGGAATCTCGGCTTGGTGGATCTGCAGCTCTCCTCCGAATACGGGCTGACAGTCCGCCTGACAGTCAAGGGGAAGACGGCGACATTTTAATTTTAACACGGGCTTTTCGAGAGGAGCTTGGAAAGCCCACAACTTGAAGGAGACAAGAGTATGACCGATTTACGCACTCAACATGATTCCCAACAGGAGGCTGGTTTGCGACCAGGACTCTATGACGCTTACGTCTGCGGGTGGGAAAGCAAGACCGACTTTGAAACCAAAGCCGTCATTTACTGCCTCATCTGGGAAACGCCACAAGGTCGTATTGTCGAGAAGATGCGGATTAATGATCCCGATCCTCAGAAGAAAATGAAGGCACTGGATAAGACCAAGAAGCTGGCACGGATCTGCGGTATTCAGGACTGGCCGGTCTCTCCCAAGATGGATGACCTCTACCGGTTTCTCGGATGCAAGGCCGCAATTCACGTCAAGCTCTTCAGCCCTGATGGCGTCAAGTCTTATCCGTATGTCGCGGATCATCAGATGGCCAGTGCATTTACAACCCAAAGCACTGTCAAGATACGAGAGAAACACAATGATGCGTTCCCTTTTTAAACACCTCTATGTGCGTTGCCTCCAATCGATATTCGGACAGCACGTCACCGCAGTCCCCAAAGGAAGCACACTCATTAACGTTAAATATTATCTGTTTTCAAACACAGGAGATCACTCATGAACAGACCCAAATCCAGTAAACCCAGAATGTCCGACAGTTTTTTGTCTTATGCCCATCGCTATGTCTGGCCCAAGTCTCGCTTTCTCTCCGAAATTGAGTGCCAGAAACAGAGTGCAGAAGGCCGCGATCCCATTGCTCTTGATCGGCTGGTCTATCAAGAACAAGTCGGACTCCCCTGGTTTTTAGTGGGAAAGATCGAGGAAGCCGCGACCTCTTCCGCCTGTCCTGCGGATTTGCAAAAGCATCTCTGGCAATACACGCTCAAACATCTCTATCCCGAAGAGAAAGAGCTCTACAAAAACGCCATTGCTCTCATCTCGGCCTCGTTCGAGCGAGAGAAAATGTGACACTGCTGCGTTTTCATCATCCCCATGATCTCACGCAACAGTGTCTCTGCCCTCGGGAGCCTTCGGGTTCCCGAGTTCTTATCTTGCACACAAACTATCTCCAGCTAAAGGTTTTCTGATGTGAGCCATTCTTTTAATTTGGTATATCGTTTTGCCAGACGGTAGTTTTTCACCGCAATCCACAGGGCTTTTTTCTCACCCACAAGAACGACTTTTTCTTTGCCGCGTGTAATGCCAGTATAGAGAAGATTGCGCTGTAACATCATGTAATGCTGCATCAGGATTGGAATCACGACGGCCTTATATTCTGATCCTTGCGATTTATGCACGCTGACCGCATATGCCAAGGTAATCTCGTCCAGTTCCTCAAAATTATAAAAAACGATATGTCCCTCAAAATCAATCGAAAGGCTTTTGTCTTCGTGATCAATTCCGGTGATATAGCCGATGTCGCCGTTGTATACATCCTTGTCGTAATTGTTGACGATCTGCATGACCTTGTCATTGATCTGAAACCGGATACCAAACCTCTCCACATAAACAGAAGGGCTTGAGTTAATTGCTTTTTGCAACACAACATTAAGATTGTTAACGCCCGTGAGGCTTCGTCGCATGGGACACAAAACCTGCACCTGTCGCGCAGAAATGTTCAGTTGCTCCGGTATCTTTTTTGTTACCATCTCCACAATCTGATCCACGGCCAGTTCCGGTGATTCAGATTCACAAAAACAGAAGTCTCCGGCCTCAAAGATCAGATCCGTTCTAGGGATCTGTCCTGAATTCACACGATAGGCATTTCTTACAATTTCGCTGTTTTGAGCCTGTCGGAAGATCTCTGTCAGGCGCGCCACGGGAAGCTGCTCAGATTCAATCATATCTTTGAGGACTTGTCCTGCGCCAACAGAAGGGAGTTGATCAATGTCACCAATGAAAAAGAGAGATCCTTTAGGAGGCATCGCTTTTAAAATACCAAACAGCAAAGAGGTATCAATCATTGAGCTCTCATCCACAAAGAGCACATCACAATCAAGAGGATTTTCAACGTTCCTCTTGAATTTGCCATCGTTGGGGGAGACTTCGAGCAGTCGGTGGACTGTCAAGGCATCTCGTCCCGTCACTTCCGAGAGTCTTTTGGCGGCACGTCCTGTAGGGGCGCACAATTTCACTTTCAGCTTCATTGCCTCAAAGATATAGACAAGGCTTTTCACCAGTGTTGTCTTTCCGACGCCTGGTCCACCGGTAATGATCATGACTCTGGACTGTAATGCTTTTTGGATAGCCCGTTTCTGACTGGACGCAAGACTGATGCGATGGGTGTTTTCTATCCATTGGGCAGCCTTCTCAGCATCGGTATTGCTCCAACCAGAGGTGGAAGCGTTTAAAGTTTTCAGAATACGAGCTGATTGGTACTCTGCAATATGCATGCCCTTGAGAAAGAGACAGTCTTCATCTTCCACGGTATCGGCAACAATGTGACCGGAAAGAAGCTCTTCTTGAATGCCCTCCTCAACACGCTCTCGACTGACATCCAATAGCTCAATGCTTTTCTCAATTAGTCCCTCACGAGGATAACCACAGCTTCCTGCCTCGACTATTTCCAGTAAACAATGAGAAATACCCGCCTGCACACGCATGAGTGAATCTTTGGCAACGTTCATCTTTTCAGCGATCTTGTCGGCCGATAAAAACCCGATCCCTTTAATGTCGCGTGCCAGACGATACGGATTCTTCTGGATAATCCATATTGCATTCTCGCCATAAGTCTGAAAGATCCGGAAAGCCTTGGAGGAACTCACGCCATGTTGATGCAAAAACAGCATGATATTTCTGACAACTTTCTGTTCTTCCCAGCTCTTGCCGATGATTTCTGCTTTCTTCTCACCAATGCCAGCCACCTCACTCAATCGCTTGGGATCATTATCAAGAATATCAAGGATCGTTTCTCCAAAGTGCTCCACAAGTTTTTGAGCGGTGGAAGCTCTCATGCCGCGAATGAGCCCAGAGCCAAGATATTTAATGATCCCTTCAGGTGTACAAGGCGGCAACGGTGTGAGAGAAGTTGCTTTGAATTGTCTGCCATAAGTTGCGTTATGCACCCATGTCCCAGAAGTCTCCAAAAATTCTCCCGCATTAATAGCGGGCGCATGACCGATAACCGTGACAAGATCCACAAAACCCTTGACCTGAACACGCAGCACACAAAAACCGGTTTCCTCAGAATAAAAAGTGACCCGCTCAATAATACCCGTCAGCTTTTCTTCGAGCACGGTCTGTATTGCAAGCTGAGACATGTTTTCTCGTATCTTAAGTTCTTGTACTTTGCCCACATTGCAGATTTTGAACCATCTTGCAAAGCGTTTAATGATGACCCACCGTCATCAGAAGAGCCAGGGCATCGGCCTCATTCTCATCCGTAAACGGGATCCCTTGGGCAGTGAGAGCACTTTGGACTGCGGTTTTGCTGGCATTTCCTTTGCCCGTCACGTGGCGCTTAATGGTACCCACGGGCACTCCCTGATAAGGAATCTGCTGTTCCTCGCAAAACGCCGTCAGCGTCGCGAGAAAGCCCCCATAAACATGCGCTGCGTCCACACCCAGATGTCGTCGGACTTCCTCAAAATAGACGCAACGAAAGCCATGTGTGAGGCCTTTCATATCTTCAAGCCAGTGGCGAAAACGCAAAAATCGCATTCCGCCGCCGCTATAGCGCGAATTCTCAAACCGCTCCACACCACTTGTGACTTGTGTTTCGGTGCGACACGCCCAGCCGCAATGCGTTCCTAAATCAAGTGCTAAAATCCCTGCCATGTTCTTTGCTCCTCATGCGGTTGTCATGAGAAGATTTTATCAATTGAACACAGGCATTACGAATCAGTGGCGGGTTTGAGGTGCAGGATGTAAAACTTTGCCATCAGCCGTTGTCGCGGGCTCAAGTTCTGACTCTTTGTCTGGAATTGTGATGCCTCTGCTGACTCCCCTGTAAAACAGTCTTGTGATTGTTTCTTCAAGATTGTCAAACAACAATTGCATTGTTGCGTGCATCCTCTCCTCATCTTCAATCAAGTCCAAGATGATACTGTAATGAATACCTTCCGTATTTACCGCAACGGTGATGAGAGGCAGCGTTTTCATCTCTTCTGTCAGTTTTGATTTGCGAGACTTTTTCATGAGTTTTCAACCTTCTTTTTGAGCTCTGAGATCTCAAGCCCCGTTGCAATGGCAATATTGACCCAGCCAAGACCATAGTTTCGCATATTGCGCGCCACCTGCACCAGAGCCTGTTCATAGCCGCGTCTTTGTGCCGCTTCAATCGGATCTTGACTGAGAGATGTTGCATATTGAGAGGGGGCAAGAGATGTGAGGGAGAGTGTTTCAAGGGTCATGCCAGAACTTTATCAGACTGTGTTAACGCTTGCGAAGAGAAAAATGACCTCCCAAAGGAGGCCTTGAGTTTTTAACAGGAGTCAAATGCGCATCATTCAACATCATGCATAAGGATATACACGTACAAGACATTCTCTATCACGTGGCTTGCCTGTTTGTCACCAGAAAATGGCATTGAATTTCTTATTGACGGTTGTGCAAACTTTAAGAAAGAATCATCTCGTCTTTGAGAGATGGTCAAATCATCCCTATGCTAACACCTCATAGTGGCCTCTCCTTTGCCTGCGTTTCTCAAAGACACCTTGTCGCGAGGTAGGACAGCCTGGTAGCCCGTCGGGCTCATAACCCGGAGGTCGCGGGCTCAAATCCAGCTCTCGCCACCACTCCTCTTGTCCTCTATACTCAAACAGTCACTGGCTTTTTGGGAGATAGTTTAGCGGTAGAACTTCCGGCTCTGGACCGGACGACCTTGGTTCGAATCCAGGTCTCCCAGCCACTTATCCGATACGCGCATCAACTGTCTCTTGAGGTGTCGATATTTGGAAGCGAAAGTGAAAGTACTCTCGCGGATCCGTCTCAAAGAATTTCTTCTCGCACTTCATAAAACCTCTCTCCCTATAAAAGTCAGACAACTTCTCGTGGGCATAAAGATGAATCGGACTTTTGGGATATGTGTCGCGTAAATAATTCAAGACGCGAGAAAAGAACACATGAGACAGGCCCGTCTTGCGTTCTGCCTTGTGCACGACAAAACGTGTTAAAAGAAGGCTGCCTTCGTCTTCAAAGAGAATCCGCATGTAGGCGGCCAGTCGTTCTTGCTCATAATACAGAACGTGATGGGCGCCCTTGTCCAATTCCGAGATGTCGGAAAAGATATGGTTGTGCTCACAAATGAAGGTGTCTTGCCGCAACTTGAAGATGTCGTAACACTCAAACGCCGTCAGTTCGTCAAACGACTTCACCTTAAACATTTGCGGCTGTTTTTTTATGGGCATTCCTGAGATCCGACCCTGTTGCAGAGTCATCAGTCTCATCAGTTTTGAGGCACTCCGTCAAGAGGCTGCGGAAAATTGAGAAAAATCTTTGAGACGACAGAGCATTTGGGCTTGACAGGTTTTGAGAAAACTCTGGCGTTTTGACTCGTTCTCACACAGGATTTTGGCCATTCGACATCCCGCAAAGGCTCTGTTTCTCTCACTTTTTTTCGAGTGTCGTGATTTTTTGTGTTGACTGTCGCGCGGATCAGATCGTAACCTAATCGTGGCATTAGGAAATTAGAAGTTTCCCAACGCCACTCATCATAAACAACTCTAAGAAGGAGCTGAAAATGACTAACCTGTCTTTACGCCAGAACGGCGAGCATTTCAACACATTAAATTCTGAATCTGTGACACGTCATCTTGATGATGTCATTGCGGAGCTGGAATCGATCCGGAGAACCAATACGGGGCTCTTGCGAGACTTATCACGCACACTTCACCAGCTGGAGGCGTTAAGAACGCCACGGGTGCTGAACGAGATCCCCTCTCGGCGCGTCGCTTAGCTTTTTCCACGTCCCAATGATATTCTAATTTCAAGGAGATTGTCCTATGAATTTACCACTTCCCCAAAGGCTTGTGCACGCGCCTGTTTTTGAGTCGTTCACACCGCAACGTCGCCGTCCCCACGTGCAGCTTCGCTTGGTACGGCCAGCGCCAACACCTGAACCTCAGGTCACACAAGATTCCGTGATGGATCTCATGACCGCGCGGGTCACACAAGAGATTAAAGCCCAAGAAGCGCATCAAGCGCGATTGGCTCAAGATCCAGCCTGGCAGGAGCTTAAGGCAACACTCGCCCGTCGCAAAGCCGAACTTCACGCCCAAGGCCAAAGCGTCTTATTCCAAGACGATGATGCGGAGGAGGCAATCCGAGACGAAGATGATGATCATAACGATGATTATCATCAAACTTTACGTGAGAATCGCGCCGATTACTACGCGAGCATTCATCTGTCAGGAGCAAGATCATGAATACAACCATCATACGTACAACGGGTTTGTCCAAACAAGCCCGACAAGAACGACGTCATTGGATCCATGCGAGCGATGTCGCACCCATTCTTGGCGTCTCTCCTTTCAAAACGGCCTACGAGGTCTTTATCGAAAAGACGATGGATCTGCCGGAATTGGAAGAGGATTCCACAACATCCCAGCAAGAATGGGGATTGCGGTTGGAAGGCTCTATTATCCAAGCCTACAGGGAATCAACGGGATATCACCTTCATATCGGTCGTTGGCCTCAACGTGCGCAAAAAGTCTGGAAAGAAGCCTCTCTGCCATTTCGGGGCACGCCGGACGCTTTGGTTTTAAACGAGAAGGCCTCACGAGATCCTTCTCTCTGGCAACCGGTGCGGGGACTTGAGATCAAAACAACAGATGCGTTTAACGCAAAAGGATGGGGTCTCACCGGAACACGGTGGGACGGATCCGATCTTGAGAGCTGTCCAGTACCTTATCATTACTACATTCAAGTCTTGAGTTATATGATTCTCTTTGATGTGAAAGCGTGGGATCTGGCCGTCTTGATCGGTGGCAATGATTACCGCCTCTATCATTTGGAGTGGCACCAAGAGACCGCGGAGCTCATTCTTGCCACACTCAAAGATTTCTATAACCGGTATATGCGCACTAAAACAGAGCCGCCTTGCGATTACAGCGCACCAGGCGTGCAGACAATTTTGAGTCGCCTTTATACACCTCAGGAAGACACAGAGATCACGCTTGACGATGCGGCCGCCGCAATCGCTTACGAAGCTCACGCGATGTGCCAGTTGTCAAAATCTGCGGCCGACAAAGCCAAAGCTCTCAAAGCACAATTGAGGCATCTCATGAAAACTGCATCCCTGGGATATCTTCCCTGTGGCGGCAGAGTGTCCCTCACTCAAACTCGCGATGGCGCCCATCGCATGACTTTCCGTATTGATCAAGGAGAAGAATAATGACACACCTGACAACTTATACCTCGGCAACACTTCCCAATCCACACGAGATGGACAATGCCTTAAAACTCGCCCAATTTGCAGCACAGAGTGGTTTCTTCCCAGCCTATAAAGGACGTCCGCAAGAAGCTGTCATGGCGATTCTTTATGGACAAAGTCTAGGGCTTGCGTGGGGACAGAGCCTCTTGAATATCACGGTTATCAATGGACGACCCACGCTTTGGGGCGATGCGATGCTCGCTATCGTCAAAGCCTCCAGTGATTTTGAGTATTGTCACGAGACCTTTGACAAGGCCAATAAAATGGCGATTTGTGAGGTCAAACGCCATGGAGAAGCACCTCAGGTCAGGACGTTCTCCTACGAACAAGCACAACGGGCAGGACTCGCCAGCAAAGACAACTGGCGCAAGTATCCCGAACGGATGCTCCAGATGCGCGCGCGGGCTTTTGCGTTACGAGATGTATTTCCTCATTTACTCAACGGTATTTATATGACGGAAGAAATGAGTGGTACGTCACCATTGCCACCACGACAAGAGCCTGTTCCTCAACCTCAAACAGTTATCGCGGTGAAGGAGGAAGAACCTACACTTGAGACTCTGGAGACAACAGAAGAAACGGATTTTGCGGAGTCTCCGGTTACGCCTGAGCCTCAAACACCAGAAAATGATGAAGACAAGACGGCCGATGAGACTCTCAATGACACCAGCGATGGAGATGCTGTTCAAAACGCATCGGCAAAACCGGATAACCTGGCAACGCTGGAGCTCGCACGTCTCAGACGACAGGCTCTTCAGGAACAAAAGCTCAGAAAAATGACGGTCAACATCGAGCGTCACTTAAAACGCGCCACCAGCTAATATGAAACGTAAAGGAGGGAGGCTGACACCTTCCTTTCCTTGTGAGCGTGTGCCATATTATGCAACGACAAACGAGAGGACATCATGACATTTTCGCTCAAGCAAAATATGATCTTTTTTAAAAACCTCTGTAGCCTCATCGATTCTAAGTCTTTCAAAACTGATCTCTCGATCAGATACAATCAAAAGGCACTGACCTTGCAGCTCTCTGTCCAAAGCCATCAGGAACTGAATCCCAAAGAACTCTACTTGCTGAAGCAGAAAATGCAGGAATCATTGAGTCGTTCCCAACGCAAGATCATTCAAGCTCAAGAAGTGCCTCAATAAGAACTAGACTAGACTAGACTTGAGCGGCGTTGATTTTGTTCTGGATCGCAGCGATTTTGTCTTGGTTTTCCCTGATCTTCTGGGCAATCAATTGCTCCTTTTGCGCCAGAGTCTTGTGAAACTGAGCAATGGTCTCCTCAACGGAAGGTGATGCGGCCGAGGGATGAAGAGATTTCGCAGACACAAGGCTCTCTTTGTAGAGTTGTTCTGACATCTGCCATAAGTACGACATGACCTCTTTTGACGCCTCGGTTTTGTCATTATCAAGCGCCAACCGTAAGAAGGCACTCAAAAGCCGTGCCTGAAACAATCCGCGTGCGGGCGCAATAATCGGCTCCAAGGTTTCAGCGGTCAGTGTCTCGCTTTCCTGAAGATCTTTGATGTTTTTCAACATCTCATTAATGGAAAGCGTGACGCGCTTTTGAAAGTTCTCCAGAGCATCCATGAGCATCTTGTTCAATTCTACGGTCTCCATGGTTACGCCTCACTGATGGGAGTCTGTGCACTCACAGCTGATTGTGTTGCAGTAAGCGAATTGGAATCAATTGGGTCGAACGCCGTGGGTTCAGTTGTTGGCCTGGTTGCGGTAATGCAATTGACACCTTGTTCATCACAACTAGCCGCTTGAGTCTGAACTCTATCGACACACGATACGGGTTGAAGAGGATGTCCATTGATGGTTGTTTTTGTCATTTTACATCCTTCATGTTGAGTGTTTTTGAATCATGCGTTTCTTTGTTAAGAAGCATTCGGATGATTGGAGTTCGGGCCCGGAGGAAAGCTATTCAAAATCGCACTCGCATCTTGACCAATACTGACTGCAATCGCCTCAGTGCCTTGCGCAGCGGTCAAAAATGCGGCCATGGCACTGGTGAGAGCCGCCACTTTTGGAGCCGACTCTACAGGATCTTCTGTCGCGACAATTTCCGCGATTTTCTTCTCAAACACGGCCGTCGTGGCTGTTGTCATTGACAGCGTGTTTTGCGCAAAAAGAGCGGCACTCTGGACCCATTGCGCCATTGATTGAGATACGGCCTGATAGGCGTTCCCAGGTCCGACCCATGTCGTGGGCGATAAAACGGACTCGTTGATGAAGTTGACGCCTTGTGCCCCAGAAATGGTGGCCTGATTCTTGGTATCATCCGCACCAGTCAATGTTTGCGGTAATGGCCATGCGTTTGTTGTCGTCTCTGTCATTACTTATCTCCTGGGAACCTTCAAAACAATTCATCAAACAACGTTGATTATTTGTTGATCAAGTCCATAATCTTGGTGGATCCGACTGTTGCAATTGCCGCACCAATCTGATTCATCTGTTGCTGAGCAAATGTTGCGTTTTGCATGGAGGTACTGAGTGACTGGGCCAATGTTTGATAGACCATCGACATCGCCATGGCGGGTGATTCCGCGAGCACCTTCACGTTGGTTTGCGTCACCGCATCCGTGATCTGTGAGTTAATTCCTATGGGATCTGCCATTTGTCTTGTCCTTCTCTTTGAGAATCAAGCCCCGTTGCAATGGTTGCTCTTCGGAGTCTTGCTCTCGTTGTTTCTCTTTCTCTCTCGTCCAAAAGATCCATTTGATTAAATCACACGCGCACGCGCGACCTGCTCAGTGGCTCCACCAACAGATGCGGTGTCAACTGCATAAATTAGGTTCACGCCTTGAGTCGTTGCCGCCTGATGAATCAGATTGGATTGTTGCTGCGCAAATGTTGCGTTTTGAATCGATTGTGACAATGAGTCTGTGACCGCTTGATAAAGACGACTCATCGCAACTGCCGCAGAAGAACCGAGTGTCATCACGCTTGTTTGGGTGATGTTATCAGTCATTTGGGCATTCACTGTTCCCTCATTCGCTGATGTGGAATTGGAATTGATATTGGCTAAATTCATTGTCTTGCCTTTCTGTGGCAATATGCCTTTTCTGTCGTTTCAATTTCTCAAGCTCTCTCACCAAGCTGACGATGGGACTCTGCATGGGATCAATATGGACAAATGGAATTCTCCACTGTTCCTCTTACTGGAACGTGTGGCCCGGGGTCATATCGTTTCCCATAATCACAACTCGCTCTTGTGGCTTTTGAACCTGAATCACGGCATCCCTGACACTTGCCAGACTCAGAATCTGATTTTGTGCCTGTTGTGATACCGCATTATAAGCGCTCAAAGCATGCGCATGACACATCGCTAAAACCTGTCCCGCTAAAGCAATCGATGGCGTCTCATCAATCACGAAGTGAATCGGCTGATAAGGCTGCTGAGCTTTAGAGTGAGATTTGCGTCGTGCCATGCTTGCCTCTCTTGATCTTAACCGTAAGGATTAGACTGTTTCATTGACTGCAACAAAAGCATGTTCAGTGCACTGGCAGGAAGATCAGCCTGTGCAACTTTCTTAGTTGCGTCTGCGACAGATGCGGTGTCGACCGCATAAATCAGGTTAATACCTTGTGTTGTTGTTGCCTGATGGATCAAGTTCGATTGCTGCTGTGCAAATGTCGCATTCTGAATGGAAGTGGACAAAGAGTTAGCGGCGGCCTGATACAGATTGCTGGTTGCCACGGCTGCGGACTCTCCTAACACCTTGACGTTGGATTGCGTTACCGCATCTGTGATCTGATCATTGACGGCTGTAGGGTAAGCCATTGTGTTCTCCTTTATTCATTAATGTTTAACTTCAATGTCTTGCCAAGATTAATGAGCTCCTTCAAGAGACTCATGTTTCTTATTTATTCAATGCTTTCAACATGATGGTCATCAATGCATCAGCAGGAACGTCTGCACGTGCCAATTTCTCAGATGCATCACCAACAGCAGCGGTGTCGACCGCATAAATCAGGTTAATGCCCTGTGTTGTTGTTGCCTGATGGATCAAGTTCGATTGCTGCTGTGCAAATGTCGCATTCTGAATGGACTGCGCCAATGAATTGGCAGAAGATTGATAGAGATTGCTTAATGCCACTGCTGCGGACTCGCCCAAGACTTTAACATTGGATTGAGTCACTGCATCAGTAATTTGGTTATTTACAGATGTAGGGAAAGCCATAGTGATATCTCCTAGCTTTGGTTAACTGTGTGTTTCAGTTCGCTTCACTCTTGCCTGCGTTGCGAGACTCTGACTGTGATTAAATCATATCTCACACTCCAGATCAAATTCGTGGAAGTCTGAGGGATTCTTTGCTGTTTAGCTGGCAGCGATAGAGAGGATATTCATCTCATTCATGGAGTTAGATCCAAAATCCGCACGGGCCGTTTTTTCTGTCGCATCTGCAATTGCAGCCGTATCAATGGAATAAATCATATTTACACCCTGAATTGTCTCAGTTTGTTGTAACAATGTACTCTGTTGTTGGTCAAAAACCGCATTCTGAATCATGGTTGAGAATGAATTCGAGACAGACTGATACAGATTGCTCACCGCAACGCTTGCGGATTCACCAATTGTCTGAACACTGGACTGAGTCACAGCATCCGTAATCTGGTTGTTTACGCCATCCATTACGTTGACATCGTCTTCGGCTCCAAGAATAGCCATTGCGTTTCTCCTTATTTGATATCAAATTGAAGTATCGGTCGAAAAACCTATGAATATTTGACCACAGTCTCCAGTCGTTCTGCAAATCAGGCTCAACCGCTTGCTTCAAGTTCAGTGCTGACGGCAACCCCTTACTCGTCATCCGAGAGATCAGGACGTGGAGGCATCCACAGACGAATAAAACTCCATCGATCGGGTTCGTCTTGAGGATCTGAAGGACTCCTCTGCGCAGAAAGAGTGCCGGAGTCAGCTCCTGCAGAATTATCAGGAAGATTCGAATCAGTATGTGCATAAATCGGTCTCAGAACCCACTCCTCACTGGAAGAGCTGGAAACCCGTGAGACAGCAGAAGACAAAACTATGGGAAGGGAAAGCAAGGACGAATCGTCCGCCTTATCAAATCGATTGAGTTGCTGCTGCAAGTCCGCCTTTGCTCGATCTGCATCAGAAAGAATTTTGAGGCTGGGTGT
>NZ_JAVHWZ010000007.1 GCF_035607555.1 Candidatus Bealeia paramacronuclearis
CCAGGTGCTTACGAAAATCAAGATTGGCTTCCTACAGCAATTCCCGCAATATCGATGATAGATGAAGAAATCGCACAAGCTGAATTGGAGCAGGCACTAATAAGTGCAACAGAATCTCTCTACGATGTAGCGGGCGTCAACACTCTCAGTAACTTAAATATGAAAAATCTAAACACGAACGATCCACTGAGTCCAAGCCAAAAAATCCGTAATGCTATTGTGACGCTTCTTACTGCAGTTGCAGCACTCATAGCAGCTGAAGCGGGAGCTGTGGCAAGTAGGGGAAACACCCAATCCTACGCTATTGAAAAAACACTAACCCATGGACATATGAATCAATGACTCAGTTTTCTTTAGGCTTTGAATTTGAAGATACTTATTGGAATGGAAAATTTATTAATGAGCTGAAATACAATGGTATTCCAGTTGCCGCAGGGGCTGCGAAAACGGCACAGCGCGTAGCTCCATTCGCAATCTGCACTAACTCTAATAGAGAACACTTGTGGTATTTATCTTTAGATGGTGATCATGTAGAACTTATTACCGCTCCAATATATAGTAATAAAAATCCTTTGGAAAAAATACAACAGATTAAAAATTCCATTGAAGTTTTTTTATTTTTCTATAGAAAAAACAATACTTCTATTTGTTTTACAGAGAAAACACCGTTCATCAAATTAACGGATGATTACATTCTGAATAGTAATGGATACTTAGGGGAGTTAAATTTTAACTTGAAAGACGGCGCAAAATCTTTACTGTACCCACAATTTACAGTCAACTTACCAAAAGACAAAGTATTTACTTTTTTTAAAAAATACTTTGGTAATAAAAATGAAAATTTAAGATTTTCATGCGATCATAAGAGATATCAGAAGTACTTCGCAACCGTTGATAGTCTAATCAAAAAGTCACCTTCGAATGAATTATTTTACCTTTCATACATTTTGAATGTTCTCATTAATTGTGATCCCAATCAATTTTCTGTAGGAGGTAGCGGCTTAAAATATATGTTTTTGCTTTTGCCGCGAACATGCGTGTCTTCTACAATCAGCACATCTTCTACAACCAGCAAAAGCTCGGCTTTACTTACAAAAGAATTGAATTATCTAACCCTTTATAAACAGTTTATTGAAGAGTGCGACCTTGAAGAAATTCCCTATTTACGCCTTGCATCTGGCTTGCAACCTGGAACAAAAGACTTTTTTGCAAAAGAACTATCTTGGTATAAGTACATAGCTGATTTAATGAATAGAAAGCACTTGAGTTTGAATACGTCAGAAATTAACCAAGAGCAAGCAGAATTAAGTATCAAAGATTTTATTGACCTTAAGAAGAAGCAGAAGAAGCAAAACACTCCGCATTTCATCGCTATTCCAAATGATCAAGAATACTACAACAGCAAAATAAAAAGCTTAAACAACTTAGAAATTCAAGAGGAATATATAAAAAAATATAATCAACGAGATGTTCTTTCGCCGCCCCCATTCATTGAGTATCATGACTTTTCTTCGACCGGCTTATGTACATTTGGGGAGTTTGATGAAGGTTGTATTGCATTGGAAGCAAGAAACAATACCACTGATCCCTTTGGGATTAATGATATTCAACATTGGCGCCAATTGGATCGTATAAAAGAAATTTACAATCGCATCGCTGGATGGTTAAGCGATGAGGGAAAATTGCCAGATATAAATCTGAAACAGAATATTTTTCCTCAAATTCTGAAGCATACACAACAAATCGTAAAAAGATAATTGTGATAAAGACGACACTAAGATATTGTGAGGACAAAAAAGAATTTTAATTCTGTGGCATAGGACTACTATAAATGTAAAGGATAGAACATGAAATTTATATATAATTGTTTATTAATAACTTTCGTTTTATTTAATGTATTAACATACGCTTGTATAGCGGGAAAATATGATGAGGAGAATTTAGAAATGAATACAAATATACATACGCTGGCTAAAAAAATTGCAGATTCTTCTGACGTTCGTATTAATATTTTTCCGGGAGATCTTTCTATTGCATTAGCAAAAAATTTTAATGAACTTAATAACTTTCTAGGTAATTCCTTTTTTAACATAGAAGCCAACGAAATTCCAAATATTAATTGGTTTGTAAAGCATGTATATACAGACGCAGCCGTAGACAATCTAGAGAGCTTTGAACACTTCAAAATAGTACTTGGCGGGGGTTTAATTAATAAAGCAATATATTTTAAGACAAAAGAGTTTCCATCAGCTGTATTAAAATTTTATAGAAATGCATTGAACTTTTATGCAGATCCTGAGGAATGCAAAGCCAAAAAAGCATTGCTCTTTTTATTATCTAAAGCAATGAATTAATAGGCCCAGTTGCAACAAGAGCGAGAGAGCTGATTAGAGAGATCTGCCAGCCAATATGAGTTTAAGATATCAGATTTAAGCTTTTAAGCATTGAATCTGCTTTGCAAGCATTATTGCCCTTTTGGAATCCTTGCCTCCTCAGGCGAGAAAGACAATCACTAGACTTGGTGCGTAATAATTTTTCATGCCCTGAAAGCCGCAGAATTCTTGGTCGATTTTCTCACAAAATTGAATTTCGCAACACGTCTACTGGAAAACGTGACGGGGATAGTTTCCGCAGATCTCTGAGATCGTGTTGCGAAAACCTGTTGCGATATTCGCCGATTATGCAACAGGCTTTTGCAACATGACTCTGGCTCACTACTGCTCTCGAGAGAGATACTCTGCAATGTGCGTGTTTCACCTCGACAAGAGGTCGTAACTCTGCACAGTCAGTCCATAGATAAACGACAAAAGGCAAGACAGACGATACAGACAAACCTCATCAGTTTCGATTACGATTAAATACATCCTCAAGAACAAAGGTATTACGAGATTATCGAAAGGTTTATCTCGACATTTCTACAAACACAGGGATATCCTCCTGTGACTATCAATGCTCTTCGACAGTGAGTCCAACAAAGGAGTCCTTGATCTCAAACGCAGTATCGCGGATCTGGTCGTGCAAGACAAAGACGACAATAAATACATTGTGGAGATCGAACGTTCTTTTACACCCAACTTTTGCACAAAGCGTGTTTTTAGACTTCACGGCTCATCGTGGACAGTATTTCTGGAAATCAGACTACACCAGCATCAAAAAGTCTTCCATATCAGTCTGGCTTTATTTTGCAACGCAGACCATGAATCCTCTCTATCGCGGACAGACGATCTTTCATGAAATTGACACCACACATCCTGTCAACGAAGATCGCCAATCAGGGGCTCATCATGTTTGAGACACTCAACGGCTTCCTGAGAGTACTTCATTATCTCGTTGCCGCGTTTAACGATCAGGTGCAACATGAACTCGATGAATGGCTTTACATGATGAAGCACTCCGAAGTCCTCCCTTCTTTCCAATCACCTGTGATGAAGGTTGCAGAACGCTTGGCGGTCATTCACATGTCCAATGAAGAGCGCAATACGTACTTTGCTTATCTCAAAGAGGCTGTTCACCGCAGGACGTTCTTCATGGCATCTGTTGAAAAAGGAGAAAAAAGGTATAGAGAAAGGCCGTGCGGAAGGTTTGGCAGAAGGTCTGAGAAGTCCGAGTAGGTCGTGAAGAGGGTCGAAGAGGGTCTTGAGAAGGAAAAATTGAAGTCGCAAAAGTTTCTCCTGCAAAGCGGACAAACAATCGCATTTGTCGCGCAGATGACGGGACTTGATGAGAAGAGGCTCACTGTTCTCAAGGACACCCAAAAAGACGCCTTGAGTGACGGACCGCGTGTCCGGTTCTTCGTTACACTTGGATCACGAGAAACATCATATCAAGGAGCCTTTCATATGAAACTCTCACCTAAACATATTGCTGCTCTTGACGGTTGCGGCTGCACTTGCCGATGTGCGCATCAGCCAGAATGTGTACAAATTATCTCTCTACGAAGAGCATCAAACACTAAAGAACAGAGCACTCCAAGTCACAAAAGTCATCTGTCCTTGTCACAAAGAATACATACAACCTGTTGAATCAAAAACAGTCATTCTGGAGACACCGACAATGCCATTGCCGGAAAATCTGTGGTCACATCTCATGACGTTTTAGAGGTCGAAGATCACACAAAAGAATGTCACAATCGATCTTATGATTCCCAGAAACACCGACTTTTTCTCTTCTCATCACAAATTTGCATACGTTGAGATCTGTGATTTAATCACCGCCAAGACATCCCATATTATTTAATTTCTTGAATCTCGTGTTTTGGCGAGGGGATGTTGTGGCGTAAACGTGGGATACATTTTACGGTAATGACCAAGACGCTACAAACAAAGGTCACTTCCCAATGGAGATGACTCTCTGATGACATCACTCCGCTTGATGATGTTCGGGATGTTCCTTTGAAGAAGAACAGGAAGAGGACACCGATGATTTTGGGATGACATTACTGATGAACTTTCAGGAAGCCCCCCAAGACAAAGTTGTCACCGATTTAATTCGTGGCATTTCCGAAGACAAGGCGTCTCGTGAGGGATGGGAGCAACAGATCCAATCGGCCATCCAGAATCTGGGCTGCCGGGAGACCGTTGACAAGTCACCTCGCGCAGGCAACAGGCATTTGATACCACTTTGATGCAAGCCTGTTTGCAGTTTTACGCGTTGGCACAAGCCGAGCTTTTCCCTGCTGGACCCGCCAAGATCAAGACATTCAAACGATTTTGATGCATTTTTGAGGATTATGCGAAATGCATGATAAGTTCTAAACTGGCAGCTCACCTCTGTTGACCTCGGACTACTACGTTGATTCGCGGCGTATGCTTTCTATCTTATTCTTTTTGGGATCCGCTTTTAAGAAAGTCTATACAGATCCTTTAACACCGCCCATGGCGAGTTTTCGAGGACGACCGGGCTTGCGAGACGACAACGCCTCTGTCTCCAGCACGTCTTTCATGACCTTGCTCACAGCCGCTTTGCGGTTTGCGAGCGCACTACCACCGCCTGTTTTCCGGCGCTCAAATCGTTGTGGCGCACTTGTCTTTGTTTTGGGCGTTGAGGGCTTTGATTTCATGTGACTTCTCCGTCTGGATTCATGTGGTGTTCGACCGCAACATCATCTTGCTTCGCTTTGCGCAATAATGAGGTCCGTCTGATTCTTTTCGTGGGCGATCGCGGCCTTGTTCTCTTTGATAACTCCTGTCTGGAATTTCATTTGTGCTCTCAACTTTTCCATCATGGCCTTGATTTCGGCTTCTTCCAGCTTGCGTCGACTTGGTCGGCCTGCCTTGGATATCAATTTCTATGAGCTGTTGCGGATCGATAGGCTGAGGCGCTTGTGGTTGTGTGTCAGCAGTTTCCAGTTAGGGAGTTTGCCACCATGAGTGCGACCTGATTCTGCAATAGCTGGTGGAAGATCCTGATTCAATGGCAACTCAACACCTGTCATCATCTGCATTTGGAGCGGTAGAGCTGCGCTTGATGCCCGGCAATGTGAGCCATGAGTACTGGAGAGCTGGCTTTGTGCCAAAACGCTTCGTGCACTTGAATGTGGGCTGACATGGTTTTGCCACGGGGCCACACCCAGAGATGCACCGAAAGGGCGCGCATATTCTCAGAAACGGGATCGAGTGAACTTCCAGAATCTGGCGTGATCAAAACTTCATCGATATCTCCGATTCCGAGAGTCCGACAGATGCGTTCTATAAACGGCGTGCTGGCAACAGCTGTGGTGCGGATTGTGCCAATTGCAGTTCCGGGCTCTGCAATGCGTTGGGTCTGCGTGGAAAGACCAGAATCCGCTGTCGGTGAGATGATGATTGAGTTGGAAGTCTTGCGCGCTGACATAAGACATCTCTTCCTTCACGGGAGAAGAACATTGGATCTTCTGTTAATGTTCCACCCCAGAGCTGGTAAAGCAGAGTCAGCTCTTGAGATAAAGACTCCTCAGTCCACGCAGCATCGCCATCTGAAGGCGACCGGAGACACATCCAGATGCGCCAACGTAGTGCCCACAGGTGTATTCGCCCTTGTCAGCAATCTGATGATCGATACAAGATGCGAGCCCAGCGTCTTGCGAGATAAAGTATCGTAAAAGATCCTTGGAGAACCATAGAGGGCTCGCCATAGGGCAACGGAATAATTGAGCTTCTTGCAGGTCTTTTCTATAGACTGGATCGAGTGAAATTTCAGGTCCGATCATCTTGTCATTATTGGCAATATCGATGTTGCCGGTGCAATCAGTCCCCCTGGGAAATTGGAGAGGATGCTTTGGCTACCGAGTTGTCGCAACAGACTGGTCAGAGCGGTGGAGCTGCTGCCTAAAAGCTGGCATATCCAAGCCCATAATTCCCAAGCCCCGGTAACAAAGTATACTGGACGAAGTGCAATTAATGCGCGTGAATGTTGCATCTTCTGGCTGCCAATTTCTGCGAATCGACAAGATCTGCCGACTCTCGGGGAGCAAATGTCACGATATAGGGTTTTGCGATGGATTGCGCGTCATCACTCTGGTCTTCCTCAATCGTCAAAAGACAATGGCTTTCCAGACCGTTAAATAGTCAGTCGGACGTTCTGAAGTGGATGTGACTCCATCTAGATTCCGAATGGCATCATCATCGGGGGAACCGCAAACATCAGATTCTATATCCAGGTCAACCCCGCAGAATCCATTGCTGCCTGAGCTGTAGATCCTGTCGAGACAAGTTCAAAACATAATGTGATCATTGCGGTCAGGGACGATGTCTCATTATCAATCAGAGATGTTGCGGCTGGATAAATCTCGCCGTTGGGCGTTGTGTTAAAGGATCTGTATAGACTTTCTTAAAGGCGGATCCCAAAAGAATAAGATAGAAAAGCATACGCCGCGAATCAACGTAGTAGTCCGAGTCAACAGAGGTGAGCTGCCAGTTTAAGAACTGGCTCAACGCGTTCTGCGCAATCCTCAAAAATGCATCTGATCGTTTGAATGTCTTGATCTTGGCAGTGTCCTTCATAGGAAAAGCTCGGCTTGTGCCAATGCAAAACTGCAAACAGGCTTGCATCAAAGTGGTATCAAATGCACCTGTTGCCTGCGCAAGCGGGCAGCTTGTCAACGGTCTCCACGACAGCCCCAGATTCTGATGGCCGATTGGATCTGTTGTTCCCATCCCTCACGAGACGCCTTTGTCTTCGGAAATGCCACGAATTAAATCGGTGACAACTTTGTCTGAGAGTTTCTGAAAGTTCATCGGTAATGTCATCCCAAAATCCATCGGTGTCCTCTTCTTCCTGTTCTTCTTCGCAAGGGAAACATCGACGTCATCAAGTGGGAGTGATGTCTCATCAAAGTCATCTCCATTGGGAAATGCAATGACGTTTGTAGCGTCTTGGTCATTACCGTAAAATGTGATCACGTTTGCGCATACAACATCCCTCGCCAAAACACGAGATTCAAGAAATTAAATAATATGGATGTTCATGGTGATTAAACTACAGATCTCAACGGTATGCAACTTGTGATGAGAAGAGAAAAGTCGAGTGTTTCTAAATCATAAGATCAGTTGTGACGACTTTTGTGTGATCTTCGACCTCTAAAACGTCGCGAGATGTGACCACAGATTTTTCACTGGCAATGGCATTTGTCGGTAAGTTCCAGAATGACTGTTTTGATTCAACAGGTTGTATGTATTCTTTGTGACAAGGACAGATGACTTTTGTGACTTTATGATGCTCTGTTCCTTTGGAGTGTTTGATGCTCTTCGTGAGAGATAATTTGTACATATCTGGCTGATGCGCACATCCGCAAGTGCAGCCGCAACCAAGCAAGAGCAGCAATATGTTTAGTGAGAGTTTCATGTGAAAGGCTCTCTGATATGATGTTTCTTGTGATCCAAGTGTAACGAAGAACCGACACGGTCATCAAATCACTCAAGGCGTCTTTTTTGGGTGTCCTTGAGAACAGTGAGCTCTCTTCTCATCAAGTCCCGTCATCTGCGCGACAAATGCGATTGTTTGTCCGCTTGCAGAAGAGCTTTTGCGACTTCAATTTTTCCTTCTCAAGACCCTCTTCACGACCCTCTTCACGACCTTTCTCAAGACCTTTCTCAACCTTCACAAACCTTCCGCACGGCCTTTCTCTATACCTTTTTTTTCTCTTTTCAGATGCCGCCAAGAGAACGTCCTGCGAGTGAACAGCCTCTTTGAGATAAGCAAAGTACGTATTGCGCTCTTCATTGGACATGTGAATGACCGCCAAGTGTTCTGCAACCTTCTTCATCACAGGTGATTGGAAAGAAGGAGGACTTCGGAGTGCTTCATCATGTAAAGCCATTCATCGAGTTCATGTTGCACCTGATCGTTAAAACGCGGCAACGAGATAATGAAGTACTTGAAAACACGTTAGTGTCTCAAACATGATGAGCCCTCTGATTGGCGATCTTCACGTTGACAGGATGTGTGGTGTCAATTTCATGAAAGATCGTCTGTCCATGATAGAGAGGTGATTTCATGGTTCGCGTTGCAAAATAAAGACTGATATGGAAGACTTTTTGATGCTGGTGTAGTCCTGATTTCAGAAATACCGTCCACGATGAGCCGTAGCAAGAATTAAAACACGCTTTCTAGTAAAAGTTGGGTAAAAGAACGTTCGATCTCCACAATGTATTTATTGTCGTCTTTGTTCTGCACGACAAGATCCGCGATACTGCGTTTGAGATCAAAGGACTTTGTTGACTCACTGTCAGAAGAGTACTGATAGTCACAGGAGGATATCCCTGTGTTTGTAGAAGTGTCGAGATAAACCTTTCGATAATCTCGTAATCGCCTTTGTTCTGAGGATGTATTTAATCGCGTAATCGAAACTGATGAGAGGTTTGTCTGCCATCGTCTGTCTTGCCTTTTGCTGTCGTTTATCTATGACTGACTGGCACGGAGGTTACGACCTCTGTCGAGGTGAAACACGCACATTGCAGAGCATTCTCTCGAGAGCAGTAGTGAGCCAGAGTCATGTTGCAAAGCCTGTTGCATAATCGGCGAATATCGCAACAGGTTTTCGCAACACGATTCCCAGAGATCTGCGGAAACTATCCCCCGTCACGTTTCCTCCAGTAGACGTGTTGCGAAATTCAATTTTGTGAGAAAATCGACCAAGAATTCTGCGAGTTCTCTAGGGCATGAAAAATTATTACGCACCAAGTCTAGTGATTGTCTTTCTCCGCTCGAGGAGGCAAGAATTCCAAAAGGGCACACGCTGTAAAGTGCAGATTCAATGCTTAAAAGCTTAAATCTGATATCTAAACTCATATATTGGCTGGCAGATCTCTAATCAGCTCTCTCGCTCTTGTTGCAACTGGGCCTATTAATCATTGCTTTAGATAATAAAAGACAACGCTTTTTTGGCTTGCATTCCTCAGATCTGCATAAAAGTTCACGCATTTCTATAAATTTAATACAGCTGATAAAACTTCTTTGTCTTAAAATATATTGGTTTTATTAATTAAACCTCAAGTACTATTTTGAAGTGTTCAAAGCTCTCTAGATTGGCTCATGGCTGCGTCTGTATATACATGCTTTACAAAACCAATTAATATTTGGAATTTCGTTGGCTTCTATGTTAAAAAGGAATTACCTAGAAAGTTATTAAGTTCATTAAAATTTTTTGCTAATGCAATAGAAAGATTCCCGGAAAATATTAATACGAACGTCAGAAGAATCTGCAATTTTTTTAGCCAGCGTATGTATATTTGTATTCATTTCTAAATTCTCATCATATTTTCCCGCTATACAAGCGCATGTTAATACATTAAATAAAACGAAAGTTATTAATAAACAATTATATATAAATTTCATGTTCTATCCTTTACATTTATAGTAGTCCTATGCCACAGAATTAAAATTCTTTTTTGTCCTCACAATATCTTATGTCGTCTTTATCACAATTATCTTTTTACGATTTGTTGTGTATGCTTCAGAATTTGAGGAAAATATTCTGTTTCAGATTTATATCTGGCAATCTTTTCCTCATCGCTTAACCATCCAGCGATGCGATTGTAAATTTCTTTTATACGATCCAATTACGCCAATGTTAAATATCATTAATCCTTAAAGGATCAGTGGTATTGTTTCTTGCTTCCAATGTGGTCATTAAATCTTCATCAAACTCCCCAAATGTACATAAGCCGGTCGAAGAAAAGCCATGATACCTCAATGAATGGGGGCGGCGAAAGAACATCTCGTTGATTATATTTTTATATATTCCCTCTGAATTTCTAAGTTGTTTAAGCTAGTTTTGCTGTTGTAGTATTCTTGATCATTTGGAATATATTGAAATTTATGGAGTGTTTTGCTTCTTCTGCTTCTTCTTAAGGTCAATAAAATTCTTTGATATCATTCTGCTTGCTCTTGCTAATTTCTTACGCATTCAAATCCAAGTGCTTTTTATTCATTAAATCAGCTATGTACTTATACCAAGATAGTTCTTTTGCAAAAAGTCTTTTGTTCCAGGTTGCAAGCCAGATGGGCAAGTAAAATAGGGAATTTCTTCAAGGTCGCACTCTTCAATAAACTAAGCAAAGGGTTACACCAATTTTGTAAGTAAAGCCGAGCTTTGCTGGTTGTAGAAGATGTGCTGATTGTAGAAATATACGCATGTTCGCGGCAAAAGCAAAAACATATATTTTAAGCCGCTACCTCCTACAGAAAATTGATTGGGATCACAATTAATGAGAACATTCAAATGTATGAAAGGTAAAATAATTCATTCGAAGGTGACTTTTTGATTAGACTATCAACGGTTGCGAAGTACTTGATATCTCTTATGATCGCATGAAAAATCTTAAATTTTCTATTTTTATTACCAAAGTACTTTTTAAAAAAGTAAATACTTTGTCTTTGGCAAGTTGACTCTGCAACTGTGGTATTATAAAGATTTTGCGCCGTCTTTCAAGTTAAAATTTAACTCCCTAAGTATCCATTACTATTCAGAATGTAATCATCCGTTAATTTGATGAACGGTGTTTTCTCTGGTAAAACAAATAGAAGTATTGTTTTTCTATAGAAAAATACAAAACTTAATGGAGTCTTTTAATCTGTTGTATTTTTTTCCAGCGATTTTTATTATTATATATTGGAGCGGTAATAAGTTCTACATGACTACCATCTAAAGATAAATACCACAAGTGTTCTCTATTAGAGTTAGTGCAGATTATGAATGGAGCTACGCGCTGTTGTTTTGTGCCCTGGTGCAACTGGAATAACATTTCAGCCTGTCAACAATTTTTCCATTCCAATAAGTATCTTCAAATTCAAAGCTTCAAAGAAAACTGAGTCATTGATTCATATGTCCATGGGTTAGTGTTTTTCAATAGCGTAGGATTGGGTGTTTCCTACTTGCCACAGTCTTTACTTCAGCTATGAGTGCCGCAACCGCAGCAAGTAGCGTCAATAGCATTACGGATTTTTTTGGCTTGGACCAGTGGATCGTTCGTGTTTAGATTTTTCACATGTTTCTAAGCATTAGAGTGCTGACGCTGCCACATCGTAGAGAGATTCGTTGCACTTATTAGTGCCTGCTCCAATTCAGCTTGTGCGATTTCTTCATCTATCATCGATATTGTGGGAATTGTGGCCAATCTTGATTTTCGGTAAGCACTCATGCTACCGCGCTCGGACGCAACCACTTCTTCTGCATGCAGAGGATCATAAAGAACGGCGGGTTCATATCGTGAAGATATGACTGTGATGCTGCATCAAAGCATAATCTGAAAGATCACGCTGGTAATCTCTCAACATCATGCTGCACTTGCTGGATATCGTAATTCACGGACTCGTCTGTCATCGCGTTTCCTTTCGTGGACGTTTATTGACAATTTATTGCCCAAAATTTAACGCATCTTACAAGTGTACAAGTCTTACATTTCTTTGCTTGAATATTAATGACAGGAGGTCTCAAGTGATACATCCTGTCATTCCTCTTATAAGAGAGCGCTAACTGATCTTGAGGGTTGGTGGCCCTTTTTTAGAAGATGACGCTTTCTCAATCTCAAAATCATATTACCAGACTTGAAATCAACGGGTCAAATCGCTCCCTATTTGTCTATACGTTGTAGAAGCCGGAGACCCTTTTCAAGAGGTTGCCTCTCTGGTACTGTGCGCTCGTTTTAAATTCTTAAAAAGCAGAAAGTCTTCGATATGAACAAACAAAGCTCTTATCGTTATTTCATCACGCGCGTTGTGTTGTTTTCGTTTTTGTTTCAGCAGGTGATTTCGGCAACTGCGCACTTGGGCCGGAAAATATGACGAGATTTCACAGACACGGCAGGTTGTAACATAAACTCCATCATGTGAGACCGCAAGATCCTTCACAAAGCAATACCCTCGGGGATCTGCTCCTGATCTTGGAGAAGCGCACCCTGAGTGTTGTTTTGAATGATGTCAGAGAAAGATGGATTAAAATGAGTTGAGACCAATTCAAGTTATTATGGGAGATTTCTCGAGAAGGACACCCCACTATCTTGCGGCATACCACTGGACAGCGACAGAACTAGAATGTGGTAACTTCCAAACTGGACATCCTTGCTGCCGCTTTTGGGTGGAGGTAACGAGGGATCGACTGGCGGCGGCGGAGGTAGCGGTGGCGGGAACGGATTCTGCTGGTCGTGATAACTTTTATGGCGGTGGGGGCGGTACATCAAACTGGAGTACAGGCGGTGGTAGTAGCGGGTCTCATAAAGACGGATGGAACTGCGACAAGAATGGCAAGAACTGTCATTTGACAATTACGGTCTATCCCGGCGGGACAGAGACATCTTTTTCGAAAGGAGGGGCTGAGGTTCGGGTTCAAAACGATAGGGCGGTCATACGACACAGCATACAGCTGCAAAATGATGTGTGTCAAAAGATAGTGCTCAAAGGCGAGTCTGAGTGCACAAAATGCAACTCTCTGCGTCTTTTACAAATAAGAAGCCTCACTGACCAAAGAACAAAACACGTCACAGTATGTCATGACATGAGCTGATCAAAGGTAACCATGAAAATGGCTTAGCCTTTATGAATGCCAATCCTCATAATATTCAATGAATCCCGTGCTCAGCCACAGGCAAAAATCCAAACCAAATGAAAAATAAAGCCACACGGATCCAACAGCATCAAGCGACAATTGCGTCTCTCAAGCCACAAATTAACTCTCTGACAGCACAGTTAACACAAATTTCGAACAGCAAGAAAAAGCCCATCAATCAGCCAGCAACAAGCAGAAGATAGAGAGAAAGCACAAGAGACGAAACTAGCGGCTTTAAAAGCAGTGTGTGAAGAGAAAAAGGCGCTGGCACTTCAACAAGACCAGGCCCGTCAAGAAGCGCTCAACAAAGATTATCTGCACATTCAAACGTTAACAGAAAACTACTGACAAAACTCAATGCGCAAGCGGTTTTAGAGCAGCTGAAATTTCCGATGACAGATGTTGTCAAACAGGAGATGCCCGTCAAGAATCTCGTGCCACTTTAGCGATCATGGTAGATGATTGTTGTTGCTCGCAAAATGAGTGCCTTACAGCGGAAAAAGACAGGTCTTATACGCAGCTCATGGGCTGTTGATTTTGACGAATGTGGTACGAATGATTGGGCACTTGGTAATCTTTAGAGTGAATCCAGATCGTGCGAAAGGGATTGCGGCGGGTCTTTATGCTGGAAACTATTTGTTGCCGATGCTGTTAGGGACTATTGAGTCTTGGATTAATCCGGAAGGTCAAGCGCCGCTGACGGTAGGACTGTTGTCGGCTTTTCACAAAGAAATGCAGACTGTCGGTCACGGCCTGACGGCCGCAATCAATGCACTGGATCTTGATGCGGAAGAGAAAGCGGCGTGGCGGCGCGATCGCGAGTATTGCTATGGCCGGTGTGATGAAATGGGTCAAATCACCGCAAGGTCAACTGGGACAGGTTGTTAATGGTTTGTCTGAGACGAATGTGGCTGGTGGAACTGGCGGTGATCACAAGCCGCTTTAAAGCCGCGTTTTCGAAAACACAACGGAGTTTTTGACAGATCTTGAAACGCGATCAGGCAGTGGTCTTGGTAGCGCAGCGCGAACGTCTCTTAAGTATGCCAGAAGTTAAAATCGGTAAAATGGAAGAAACGGCTTATAGAGCACACGAGAAGGTCAAGGCTGCACTCAGTGGATGCTGGCGAACGGGAATGGGAGAAAAACACCGGTCAGAAGTGGCCCCAATATGGAAAGTGGAATGAACTCAAACAAAAAATTGTGCCGGACTGATGTCGATCCGCTGTACCACATCATTCCCCAGCGGTATGGTGGCCTCATGAGTGGTGGAATGCGCATCCAGTTCATCCTGGCAATCACACGGCAAAGGTGTGAATCTGCGCGATCCCAATTCTTTGTTAAAGCAGACATTAAAGGAGTGACAGAGAATGGTCAATACAGCTATTTAAAAGAATATACAGCTGAGGAGTGGAGAAAGCGTGGATGCCAGACCCTTTTCTTTTTTTCTCGATACAATCAGTTTATGCTGATAAAGCTGGACGAGATAGAATGCGCTGAGGCTCAGTTAGGATTTCAGTTGCCATCTCAGCTGCGCGAGTTTTATTTAGAAATTGGAGTGGTTATCTGGTTGCGCCTTACAACACGATAGATGAGAACTATCATTTTGGCAATCTAACGAGATTTTGCCCCCTGGGATGCAGGTTGCAGAGTTTTATAAACCGTTAGGACATGATCCGTGCGGGAAGAGCCGGAAGAGTGTGGTTGTATTCTTCTGATGAACAATACGTTATGGATCCTGATTATTACGCCGGAAAAGATTGTTTATCATTTTTTCACACTGGAGGCAGTTGTGGCTTTCTTCAGCCAGAAGCCACATTCATCAACCAGCGCAGCGATGATTTTGGAGAGAATATTGTTGAAGAGTCTTTTGAGAGATTTATTCATGTTTAGTGGGACAAGGAGGATCCTGCTTGCTATAATGATGTGATTATAGCCTGTATGGAGAAGCAGAAGTCATTGCTTGTGTGATGAGCAGGGAGTTTTATTCAAATGTTTTCATGCTGAGATCTATTGTTTTGTTGCGGGCACAAAGAATCCAGGAGATCAATTGAGTTTTTGTTACAGGCGCACACAGAAGGCATTTGTTTGGCAATGAGTAAAATCCGTGTCTTTTGAGCTCGACCCAAAATTTGGCGTATCAAGTTCGACTCTCGATTTCTGCATGGATGGCAAACCGTCATCGAGGTTGCAAAAGAGGCGCATGCGGTGCTGATGAAGGATGAAGATCTGCCTTTGGCGGAAGCTGAGAGGAATCGTGTGGTTGAGTAAGCGTGTCCGTATTCAATACCTGGCACCTCGACGTCGTAGCCACTCTTGATGAGGCCGAACTCTTGCAAGAAGAGATGATTGCGAGAAGGTGTCGATAACATCTTCACCGGTACCGTTCGATACACGAGCACGTCTTCCATGAACTTCGCTGTGATCGTAGAGCGTGTAATTGTCCCGTGAGTTCGTCTGCTCAAGACGTGTTGCGGGAGCCAGATAATGCCACGGGTCCCAAGAAATACCTTATTGTTTTAGCACGTGCGAGCTTGGAGCCGTACGTACGCGGCACGAAAGATGGCGAGTTGCTCTTCCCGGCACGCTTCCCGCAGTCGGTTGTTGATTGCTGTGTGCAAGCTACTCATGAGCGAGTACGCGTTTGCAGGTCAGTATCAACAGCGGCCAGCACCGCAGAAGGTGGCTCAAACACCAAGACTGCGGTCTGGTCAAGTCTGCCGCTGTGCGCTTTCAAGATGATCGTGACGTCTGTGGATACCGCACTCACAACACACGAGAGCAGCAGCTTTCAGCAGCCACATCTTGGGGTCTTCCATACGATGGTGAGTCGCATCTGATGCTCTTGAGCCCTGCGAAAGCGCGGTTGCCGTTTGAAGAGCTGATGGAGCAGATCCGACGCATGGCGATTGATTGCACCGAGAACATCCTGAATATCCAAAACGCTCCGCACACAATCAAGCCCGAGTACAAGACGAGTCTTTATTTGGGGAACGTGCAACTCAAGGACAACCGCCTATCTCTGTTTCTGATAAAGATGCGCCTCGTGTGCGCGTTGAGGGCTTTCGTGCCACGGCTCCAAGCTCATCAAAGTAAAACAATAAGGTATTTCGGGACCCCGTGGCATTATCTGGCTCCCGCAAACACGGTCTTGAGCAGACGAACTCACGGGACAATTACACGCTCTACGATCACAGCCAGAAGTTCATGGAAGACGTGCTCGTGTATCTGAACGGTACCGGTGAAGATGTTGTCGACACCTTCTCGCAATCTATCCTCTTCTTTAAAAGAGTTCGCCCCGTCAAGAGGTAGCTACGACGTCGAGGTGCCGGAGTATTGAATACGGACACGCTTACTCAACCACATCGATTCCTCTCAGCCTCCAAAGCTTCCAGATCTTCATCCTTCATCAGCACCGCATGCGCCTCTTTTGCAACCCTCGATGACGGTTTGCCATCAGAGAGAGTCGAGGCCAGACTTGATACGCCAGAATTTTGCCCAGCTCAAAGACACGGATTTTTTACTCATTGCCAAACAAATGCCTTTCGCAATGCGCCTGTAACAAAAACTCACGGATCTTTGTGCCCGCAACAAAACAATAGATTCTGCATAAGAAAACTGACACAGACAAACTCCTGCTCATCACATGTTAAATAATTTCGCTTCTCCATACAGGCTATAATCACATCAATAGCAGCCAAGCAGGATCCCCAATATAAACGCCAGATAAATCTTCTCAAAAGACTCTTTCAACAATATTCTCTCCAAAATCATCCCATACTGCATTCGGATTTGATGTCGTGGCCTGAGCATAAGAAAGCCACAACTGCCTCCAGTGTGAAAAAATGATAAACAATCTTTTTCCATGCAAGCGTAATAATCAGTGATCCATAACGTATTGTTCATCAGAAGAATACAACCACTCTTCCGGCTCTTCCCCGCACGGATCATGTCCTAACGGTTTATAAAACTCTGCAACCACCATCGGGGGCAAAATCTCGTTAGAATTGCCAAAATGATAGTTCTCATTCATCGTGTTGTAAGGCGCAACCAGATAACCACTCCCAATTTCTAAATAAAACTCGCGCAGCTGAGATGGCAACTGAAATCCTAACTGCTCTCGCCGTTCTATCTCGTCCAGCTTTATCGGCATAAACTGGATTATCGAGAGAAAAGAAAAGGGTCTGGCATCCCACGCTTTCTCCACTCCTCAGCTGTATATTCTTTAAATAGCTGTATTGAGCTCATCTTCGTCACTTCCTTTAATGTCTGCTTTAACAAAGAATTGGGATCAGCATGAATTCCACCTTGCCCGTGTGATTGCCAGGATGAACTGGATGCGCATTCCACCACTCAGCAGGAATATACCGCTGGGGAATGATGTGATGCAGATCGACATCAGTCGGCACAATTTTTTGTCATTCATTCCACTTTCCATATTGGGGCCACTTCTGACCGGTGTTTTTCTCCTATCTCTGCCTCATGGCATCACGAGTGCCTTGTATTGCTTCTCGTGTGCTCTATAAGCCGTTTCTTCCATTTTACCGATTTTAACTTCTGTGGCATACTTCAAGAGACTGTTCGCGCTGCGCTTTCACAAGACCACTGCCTGATCGCGTTTCAAGATCTGTCAAAAACTCCGCTGTGTTTTTCGAAAACGCAGCTTTAAAGCGGCCGGTGATCACCGCGGATTTCACAGCCACATTCGTCTCAGACAAACCATTAACAACCTGTCCCAGTTGACCTTTGCGGTGATTTGACCCATTTCATCACACCGGCCATAGCAACACGCGATCGCGCCACGCCGCTTTCTTCCGCATCAAGATCCAGTATTGATTGCGGTCAGTCAGGCCGTGTGACCGACGGTCTGCATTTTTGCGAAAAGCCGACAACAGTCCTACCGTCAGCGGCGCTTGACCTTCCGGATTAACCAAGACTCAATAGTCCCTAACAGCATCGGCAACAGTCTCCAGCACAAAAAGACCCGCCGCAATCCCTTTCGCACGATCTGTCTGCCTCTAAAGACGCAAGTGCCCAATCATTCCACGTGCACACATTCGTCAAAATCAACTGACCCATGAGCTGCGTATAAGACCCGTCTTTTCCGCTGTAAGGCTTCCTTGTTTTGCAGTGGCACAACAATCATCTATGATCGCTAAAAGTGGCACGATTCTTGACGGGCATCTCCCGTTTGACAACATCTGTCATCGGAAATTTCAGCTGCTCTAAAATCGCTTGCGCATTGAGTTTTGTCAGTAGTTTTTCTGTTAACGTTTGAATGTGCAGATAATCTTGTTGAGCGCTTCTGACGGGCCTGGTCTTGTTGAAGGTTGAAGCCTTTTCTCTTCCGCCGCTTTTAAAGCCGCTAGTTTCGTCTCTTGTGCTTTTCTCTCCTTTCTGCTTGTTGCAGCGCGAGTTGATGGGCTTTTTTCTGCTGTTCAATTTGTGTTAACTGTGCTGTCAGAGAGTTAATTTGTGGCTTGAGAGACGCAATTGTCGCTTGATGCCGTTGGTCTGTGTGGCTTATTTTTTTCAGCGGTTTGATTTTTGCCTGTAGCTGAAGCACGGGATTCATTTGAATATTATGAGGGATTGGCATTCATAAAGGCTAAGCCATTTTTCATGATTTGCTGATCCGTCGCTGTCATGACATACGCAGGCGTGTTTTGTTCACGCGGAGGTTTGTTGCTGTAAAGACGCAGAGAGTTGCACTTTTGTGCACTCAGACTCGCCTTTGACACTATCTTTTGACACACATCACATTTTGCAGCTGTATGCTGTGTCGTATGACTGCCCCTGTCGAACCTGAACCCGAACCTCCAGCCCCTCCTTTCGAAAAAGATGCCCTGTCCCGCCGATGAAACCGTAATTGTCAAATGACAGTTCTTGACATTCTTGTCGTTCCATCCGTCTTTATGAGACCCGCTACTACCACCACCGCCTGTACCCGTTTGATGTGCCGCCCCCACCGCCATAAAAGGTCACACCGCCAGAGAATCCGTTCCTGCCACCGCTACCTCCGCCGCCGCCAGTCGATCCCTCGTTACCTCCACCCAAAAGCGGCAGCAAGGATGTCAGTTTGAAGTTACCACATTCTAGTTCTGTCGCTGTCCAGTGGTATGCCGCAAGATAGTGGGTCATCCCTTCTCGAGAAATCTCCTCATGGCAATTGAGGTCTCAACCAGGCGCAATCCATCTTTCTCTCTGACATCATTCAAAATAACACTAGGGTGCGCTTCAAGATCAAGAACCAGATCCCCAGAGGTATTGCTTTGTGAAGGATCTGCTGCGGTCTCAATATGATGGAGTTTATGTGTTACAACCTGCCGCATCAGAAATCTCGTCATATTTTCCGGCCCAGAGTGCGGTTGTAAATCCCTGCTGAAATAAAAACGAAAACAACACAACGCGCGTGATGAAATAACGATAAGAGCTTTGTTTGTTCATATCGAAGACTTTCGTTTTTTACCAAATTTAAAACGAGCGCACAGTACCGGAGGCAACCTCTGAAAGGGTCCGGCTTTACAACGTATGACAAATAGGGAGCGATTTTACCCGTTGATTTCAAGTCTGGTAATATGATTTTGAGATTGAGGAAAGCGTCATCTTCTAAAAAGAACCGCAACCCTCAAGATCAAAGGGAAGCTCCTTATAAGAGGAATGACAGGATGTCACGCGAGACTCCTGTCATTAATATTCAAGCAAAGAAATGTAAGACTTGTACACTTGTAAGATGCGTTAAATTTTTGGGCAATAAATTGTCAATAAACGTCACGAAAGGAAACGCGATGACAGACGAGTCCGTGAATTACGATATCCAGCAAGTGCAGCATGATATTGAGAGATTACAGCGTGATCTTTCAAGATTACATAACGATGCAGCATCACCAGTCATATCTTCACGATATGAACCTGCCGTTCTTTATGATCCTCTGCATACAGCAGAAGTGGTTGCGTCCGAGCGCACATGAACG
>NZ_JAVHWZ010000008.1 GCF_035607555.1 Candidatus Bealeia paramacronuclearis
GCAAGCGCTTACAACCGCAAGAGAAATTCTCAAAGATGCTGATCTTGCAAGCGTCCTCGCCAACTCAAATATGGAGAACATAAACATGATTAATACAACGAGTCGCAGTCAAAAGATCCGTAATGCTATCGCAGCACTTCTTACCGCAGCTTCAACGCTCATTGCCGCTGAAGCGGGCGCGATGTATAAAGAGGATGAATTAGAAGATTTTCATGTAAAAGAATATCGCACTCTAAATAAGATTTACGACGGCTCATTCACAAGAAAAATTATAGATGACATTAATGACTTGGCGATAAGAACCCCAGAAGACCATTTAAAATCAATAACTACTCAAAATTTTTCTGCGACTTTGCGGGAGGCGCACGAACAAGTAGCAATTGGCTATAGTGGAAAAACTTTTCACACAAGAAACAACATTTGTAATTTTATCAAACTTATTTTGCAAGAAGAGCAAAGTTTTAATGAAAAAACACAAAAATATATAGTTGGATTACTTCAAGATATTTATCGATATCTTTACTATTAAAATTGATGGGGCTTTTCAACGCCCTTTATGATTCTGTAATGAATCTATTGATGCATATGGAGTACAATAAATGAAAAAAAGTTTTGGGATCGAATTAGAGTTTCCTGAGTTAATATTTCGTCCTTTCTGTGATAACAGGAATTTGGAGAAAAAAGTTGTTTTTGACATACTAAGTTACGATACGAAGACATTTCATGTGACTATAGATAATTATACTTTGAACAAGTCCGGTATAATGGAGATCGTTTCAGAACCTTATTTTGGAAAAGTTCCTGACCACCTTTTCGATCCGGTAAGTAAATTTTTAGAATTTCTATTCATCAAGCTGAAGGGCAACAAGCCAATGCTGCTCGACAGTATAAATACACAGAGTTGGAAGTATGGTAAATACTTTTTTGACTATAAAATGGATAAACCTATTTATATTCAAAAAGTGGGCAATGTAAGTTTCGATCAATTGACCCCATCCCCGCAGGCAACGTTTGGATTTGGATCGGTTTCTTTCTTGGAACAGTTTTTTTATTTCTGTGTTACAGGCAATTTTGAAGATGTTTGCTGGATCAAGCCATTTGATGAAAAAGCAAATCTCTTTCACCAAGGCCTTGAACCATTTGGTACAAGCACGGAAAGTATTCTGCTAACAAAAACAAAAATAAAGAACAGAGGAGTCTATTGCATTATAGAGTTTTTGAAATGGTATATCGCATCAAGTTTTGACGGGTCCACACAAATATTAGGCGGTAATAGTGCACAGAAAAATATTAATCATTTTGGTAACAAATTGTGCCAAGATCTTTTATTAAGAACAAGCTTTAAAAACATGTACCATCTTATTCCACATGAAACACGATTGACAATCAATTCTAAGCACGCGGGAATAACGAAATATATAAAAGAATGTTTAAAAAATCCCGACAGTCAAATTTATCCTGTATATAAAAACAACATGACCCTTGGCAGTCCAGCATTTCAATACATAAACAACAACCCAATAAAGAAAGAATATAGAGACTGTTTAACTATAGACAATATTGTTCAATCCATATTCAATAATATTGATTTTGCAAAACAGAGCAATATATCTGATGAATATCTAAGTTTAAATCTGCTTAATAAAAATTATAGCAGGGGATTAATGAATAGGACTGTTTCCTATACAGAGTCATGCACGCCGGCATTAGATAAACTACTATCATCTTTTCAAAATAAAATTTATATAGAAATGAAAGATAATAAAGACTGGTCTGACTATATAGCAGACGCAACATCATTATGTTTAAATTCTGTTGTTTTTGATTCCTTTTCACCATTACCCTTGCAACCATTAGATGATCCTATGGGTCTTTATAGTAGACCTCCCATATCAATAACAGATCAAATTATTATTGAAAACAGAAAGTTTTCTAATACAACGATGACTCAAGGCGCTAAGATTGAGAAGGCATTTGAAAAATATTCGGAGGCATTTAAAAAATTTATTGAGTCGGAGGAAAATGAAAAGAAGTCCACCAAAGAGCAGATAAAACAAGTACATCGAAAGTTATCGAGTTAAATGAAGTGCGACACCTTCACGAGTTACGCAGTTTGCAGCAAAAGGGTGGGAATCTAAGCGAAAGACATGAGACGATCTTTCATGAAATTGACACCACACATCCTGTCAACGTGAAGATCGCCAATCAGGGTCTCATCATGTTTGAGACACCTAACGTGTTTCCAGAGTACTTCATTATCTCGCTGCCGCGTTTTAACGATCAGGTGCAACATGAACTCGATGAATGGCTTTACATGATGAAGCACTCCGAAGTCCTCCTTCTTTCCAATCGCCTGTGATGAAGAAGGTTGCAGAACGCTTGGCGGTCATCCATATGTCCAATGAAGAGCGCAATACTTACTTTGCCTATCTCAAAGAGGCTGTTCACTCGCAGGACGTTCTCTTAGCTGCATCTGAAAAAGGAGAAAAAAGTCTAGAGAAAGGTCGTGCGGAAGGTTTGGCAGAAGGTCTTGAGAAAGGTCGTGAAGAGAGAGGTCGTGAAAAGAAAGACTCGACATGGCCAAACGACTTCTGCAAAGCGGACAAACAATCGCATTTGTCGCGCAGATGACGGGACTTGATGAGAAGAGGCTCACTGTTCTCAAGGACACCAAAAGACGCCTTGAGTGATTTGACCGCGTGTCCGGTTCTTCGTTACACTTGGATCACGAGAAACATCATATCAAAGAGCCTTTCACATGAAACTCTCACCTAAACATATTGCTGCTCTTGGTTGGTTCGCTGCACTTGCCGGATGTGCGCATCAGCCAGAATGTGTACAAATTATCTCTCACGAAGAGCATCAAACACTCAAAGGAACAGAGCATCATAAAGTCACAAAGTCATCTGTCCTTGTCACAAAGAATACATACAACCTGTTGAATCAAAACATCTTTGGCGACACCGACAAATGCCATTGCCGGTGAAAAATCTGTGGTCACATCTCGCGACGTTTTAGAGGTCGAAGATCCTAAAAGGTCGTCACAACTGATCTTGTGATTCCAGAAACACTCGACTTTTTCTCTTCTCATCACAAATTTGCATACCGTTGAGATCTGTGATTTAATCACCGCCAAGACATCCCATATTATTTAATTTCTTGAATCTCGTATTTTGGCGAGGGGATGTCGTATGCACAAACGTGATACATTTTACGGTAATGACCAAGACGCTACAAACGTCATTGCATTTCCCAATGGAGATGACTTTGATGACACATCACCCCACTTGATGACGTCGATGTTCCTTTGAAAGAACAGGAAGAGGACACCGATGGATTTTGGGATGACATTACGATGAACTTTCAGAAGCCTCTCAAGACAAAGTTGTCACCGATTTAATTCGTGGCATTTCCGAAGACAAGGCGTCTCGTGAGGATGGGAGCAACAGATCCAATCGGCCATCCAGAATCTGGGGCTTTCGTGGGAGACCGTTGACAAGCTCCCATTTGCACAAGCAACAGGTGCATTTGATACCACTTTGATGCAAGCTTGTTTGCAGTTACGCGTTGGCACAAGCCGAGCTTTTCCCTGCTGAAGGACCTGCCAAGATCAAGACATTCAAACGATCAGATGCATTTTTTGAGGATTGCGCAGAACGCGTTGAGCAGTTCTTAAACTGCAGCTCACCTCTGTTGACCGGACTACTACGTTGATTCGCGGCGTATGCTATCTTATTCTTTGGATCTTTAAGAAAGTCTATACAGATCCTTTAACACAACGCCCAACGCGAGATTTATCCGGCCGCAGATCTCCTGATTGATAATGAGACACGTCCCTGACCGCATCCGATCGCATTACGCATATTTTGAACTTGTCTCGACAGGATCTACAGCTCAGGCAGCAATACGGATTCTATCGCGAGGTTGACTGGATATAGAATCTGATTTGCTGGATTCCATTGATGATGCCATTCGGAATCTAGATGAGTCGCATCACTTCAGAACGTCCGACTGACTATTTAACGGTCTGGGAAAGCCATGCTTTGACGATTGAGGAAGACCATGATGACGCTGTATCGCAAACCTATATCGTGACATTGTCCCGAAGATCGGCAATCTTGTCGTTAAGAAGGCGACCAGAAGATGCACATTCACGCGCATTAACGTCAGATTTGTTACCGGCTTGAAATGGGTTGGATATGCCCAGCTTTTGGCGGCAACCTCTGATTGCGACAACTATTGACAAAGCATCCTCTCGAATTTTGGGGATGATTGCCGCAAATCGTTGCCAATATGACAAGATATCGGACGGGATTTCACTCGATCAGTCTATGGAAAAGACTGCGAACTCAATATTCTGAGCCCTCTATGTTCTGATCTTTGTTTTTCTCCAAGACGACTGATCTTGTATCGATCATAGATTGCTGACCAAAGGGCGAATCACCTGTGGGCATAGTTGGCATCGATATCTTTTCAGATCGATGCCGGGACTGAGAGCTATCTCAGAAGCTGACTCTCTTACCGCCTGGTGGAACATTACAGAAGATCAATGTTCTGTCCGTAGAAGATGTCATGTCCGCGCAAGATCCAACTCACGTCATCTCCGAGCGGATTTGGTCTTTCCAGACAACCTAAAGCCCAGGAGCTTTAATATTGCACAATCAGCTGTTTAACCAGCACGCGTTTTATGAACGCATGTCACTCTCCAATCGAATATCGATGAAGTTTTACACTAATTCTGGAACAACTCGATCCGTTTCTGAGAATGGCTTTTGTCATCTCTGGGCCTGGCACATGTCCATTCAATGCAGAATTTTGAAAATGCTCTCAGTACTCGGCTCGTGCGAGCATCAAGCGCGCTCTACGTCCAAATGCAATAGACGGTTTGAGGTTGCCATTGATCAGGATCTTCAAGTGTGCAAATCATCACTCATGGTCAAACTCCCTAACTGAATGCTGCACACAAACAAGGCTCACCTTCGATCCAACAGTGCGAAATTGATATCAGCGGAACGTCGAGCAAGTGGAAGAACCGAATCGAGCCATGATGGAAAAGTTGACCAAATGAAATTCCAGACAGTTATCAAGAAGAACAGCTGCGATGCCCATGAGAAGCCAGGGACCTCATTTGCGCAGCTGAACAAGATGATTGCGATCGAAACACATGAATCCAACGGAAGTCTATGAAATAAGCTCAACGCCAAAAAGAAAAAACAGCTTTGAACGCCACAAGGCGGTGGTAGTGCGCTGCCGCAGCTGCAGCAAGTAAAATGTTTGAGCGGAATATCTGCGAATTACAAGTGTCTTCGTTCGTGCGCAACTTAACGATGCGTCATTAAGACGTCGAGCAGAGGCTGCGCTAAAAGTCCGTTCGAAAGTTGCATGGGCGGTGTTGCGAAAATTTCTCGAATCATCTCTATAACCAGGCGAATCCAAAAGATCCGTGAAATCACTAAAACGCAGTGAAGAAGTCTCGCCTCTGTCATGACGATCTGGATATCGGTTTCACAAGTCTTTTAAGGTGTGGTGGATCCACAGTTAAGAATCTGGCATCGAGAAGCGTTCCCCAAAACGATCGCGTCGGTTGAATCCCATGAACGAGTGCACGCTACGTCATGAGCTCTCGTTTCAAGTGCACGGATTTTTTATCGATTGGACGGAATCGTGCACTAAGACCGCGGCAAGCTCGCTTTTGCTTGCGTAGCATCCTTTGCGGTCCGTTCAGGCGCTTACCACTTCCTGTATCAGTGGACTGATGTCAAAAGATATCACGGAGTCATGATTCGTGATTGACACTGCTTTATGCGGTGATCTCCTCATACGATCGATTGTCTAAATTGCCGGTTCTCTATCCTCACTGCACACTGTATTCTACATGCTCGCCTGACCATGTTTCTCTCTCTTGACGATTAAGCCCTCAATCGACATTGAACCGAAGTTAATTGCCCTGATCTTTGCATGCGAAGGTCACCATTCCTAAATCGGGATCTACACTTTGGTCTTGATGAGCGGTGCTGTTAAAGAGAGCTCTCAATGGTCAGTCGGACTGTCTCTTAAACCCATCCGGAACACTTTTCCAGAGTCTCGGGTGTCTGCGACAATTTTCCTCAACGGAGTTCTCAGATCGAGAAACGCAGACACGATCATGAGGGACGCTCTCGCTGCAAGAGGTTGGAAAGTGATATGTCACAAGACGTAAGTCCAGCATCATTCGGTTGATGATCTTCGGAATATAACAGCACATCTTCTCTCTGGAGAACCTTTAGAACGTCTTGCGCAATGCCCGAGATGGTGCAGATGGCAGCTGTTGCAAGATGGAGCCATCACGGAAATGCACGGATGCGTCATCGTATCAATCGATACCAGGAATGCTATTATGAATCGGGATCTGGATGCAGTCGCGGCAAAGACATGAAGCCACTGCGCGATTCAACCAGGTGGTCAAAGAGATTCTTTGTGAACAAAAATCAGGTGGATCAAGTTGATTCCACAGGTACTGGAAATGGTCTTCCGTTGCTGGGTTGAGAAAGATCTGATGATGGTGATCGCTTTATCTTGGAAGGCACAGTTCATGCTGCAACGGACCCATCGTCGTGATTTGATCTCCGTCTCTTTTAAACGGCGAGAACATCGCAGATTTTCTCAGGCAAGACACAGAGTTTATACCACTCTTTGTAAGCCGAAAAAGATGTCCAGCCTGACAAGCATTGTGATCGTGGGCTCCAAGAGCGTCACGGAATGGCGCAACCAACTAGAATCAATTTTGAGATTCATGACAGCCTTCGAATATTGCGTAGCTTGAGAGCAAGCTAGTTTGAAATGACGGACGTCTTTATTTTCCGTTGAAATCCGCTGTGGAATGCTGGTTGCTCCAAAGAGACGTCCAAGTCTTCTGTACGCAAGGATGACGCATGTTTCAGCACTCATTCTGTGGACACAGCTAGTTCAAGTGAAGCACGTCATCCGCATTGATGGTCTGATCTTGGACGTCCATAGTAGTTCTCGGCCTCGTCCAAATGTGCGCTTCATGTCAACGGACAACTCAGGATCATGCGAAATATGTTTCTACGAGACGAATCGGTTTTTTGTGAAAGTTGCATCGATGTATAAATTTCTGATCCAAGTTCGTCAGAGTCATTGGACTCAAATCATCGCGCGTCTTTGGGTTCCCATTACCACCCAGCTACATCTTTACTTTAAAGTTTTTATCCTGTACTCTGATGAAGCGGAAGACGACTTTCTGAGTTGCCTCACGTTTCAAATTATTTTGTGGCTTGAGATAAGCTTTGGTGAAAAATGTCTTCTCTTCCGCAAGAATCTAGCCTCTTGTAAGACGCAGATCGCTGACCTTGCTTTTTCTTTCAGATGGCTAGACTCCTCGAAACCTTGACAGAGTATTGGCTCTTCATTGGACATGGATTGTGTGCAAGCGTTCTGCAACCTTCTTCATCACAGGCGATTGGAAGAGGAGGATGGTGCTCATCATGTAGCCTTCATCGAGTCTTCACCATCGTTACGCGGCAGCGAGATAATGAAGACCACACGTAGGTGTCTAACATGATGAGCAATTGCGATCTCATTGACGGATGGCGGTGTCATTCATGAAAGATCGTCCATGTCTTCGCTTACATTCCCACCCTGTGCAAACTGCTAATCGTGAAGGTGTCGCACTTCATTTAACTCGATAACTTCGATGCCTTGTTTTCCTTTGCGGATTTTTTCTCCGTTAATTTTAAATCTAAATGCCCAAGGTCAGTCGGATGACTCTTTCAATAATATTTGTTTTTATAGGGGCTCCACAGACATTCATCTGTTGCAAGTATGAAATCCACAGTTTCTAATGATGCGCTGCTATCGACCAGTTATTTTCATTAATAAAAATTACAATGCTGCAACTTCGAAGGAAAGTTATCAATCGTTATAATTTTTTGCAGATTTACTTAGATATCATCAGAATCTCTGTTTGCTTATTATTGAGGATTGAAAATTCTGAAACAGTCAATTTCTTTTAGGTTGTTGTTTGCACTGAGCGGCATGTTTTTATACAGGAATTTGACTTCATTAAACATTCTTCTATTGGAATTGATTGTCATCGTTGGAAAAGGGCTCCTCAGATCTGGCATTGACCAGAAATAGGCAAGTTTGTGTGGACTCGCATTTGATCGATCCATACTCTATAGGACTGTTCAGTTAGCAGAATGCGGTAAAACTGGTGAAGAGATCTCAAGGCTTGACAACTTAAATCCGCACAGAAAAAACTGAGAGCGCCAAAGGCCGCGGATGATCGCACATTGCCCATGATTATTCCTTTTATGTCAGATTCCTCCAGGTATTTATACGGCAGGCCTTCAGCGGAAAAACCGCAATCGGATTCCTAATTTCTGAACTCTTTAACTTTTGTATTATCTTCAAGTTTTCGATCGTAATTGATGTCAAAATTTTTCCCATTCTGTTTCGGGCGATATACTCGAATTTTGATACTCTTTATTGTCCAATGCACAAAACTCTTTGAGTTTGTAAAGATGATTTGAGTAACAACTGTTTTTTCCCTGATAAGTTTGAAAAAAAAGTTGTTTTGGAGTACTAATAGTAATCTAATCCTCCGCCCAAGCGAGATGTCGGAAAGGAAAATTTTGAGTATCGATTTATTCATAATCCCCGTTCTTCGGGGTTCTGTTAAAGTCACTTAATGTGCGTCATATTTTTCTTGCTGTATGATGCCTTTGATCTTTTGAGTGGATATCTTTTGCTTATCTTGTCTGCTCTTTTTTTGAAGCATCGGCTGAAAAATTATTGACATGAGCTAATATTAGCTTGTACACTGACTATATTTGACTCTTCATGCTTGTAACATAACTTTTATTCTCATATTGAGTTTAGAGTGAGTGAAAAGCAATTTTGCTCGTTGCGATTCGAAAGTTGTCACACAACAGCTGGCTTGGCATATCTGAGACATCGCAAGTCACATTTCGCTTCTGGAGTGGTAGTCGCCGTGGAGAGTCAGATAGGAGCTCCCGAACGACGGGGAGTGCTTTTGCTTTTTGTGGGATCCCATTCTCGTAATTGATACCACTCCGAGAGAACACGACACATTTCGACGAGCGTGGCACGGCAGATGAAGTCGCGGAGGATTTTTGTCAGCGAAACGCCATCGCAATTGTCTTGTTATATGCGGAATGACCGACAGCCCAATCTCCCAAATCTCTAATTAGGTCCGGCGAAACGTCCCTCTCTATAAGCCAGGCACCTGAAGCTGTCACTCTCTCGCACTCGCTTTAATAGACGCTCCAGCATCCGAACTCAGTCAGTGGATTTCGAGTCCGTCAGCATACGCACTAATTCGCAATTCACAAGAAACGGCTTGATGTCTGCAAAATCAACTGCGTGCTCTGCTCCTCATAGATGATCCCCGCAATGGCAAGAGGTGGTTTCGAACGAGACACGAGGATCGTCGATTGTTTGATCGCGTAGAAGATTCTCAATATCATCCTTCCGTCGCGCCCGCACATGCGATGGGTGAGCTTTTTCGTTGCTTGGGGGACATACAGTTTGTGACTTTCGTAAATCCACTCTCGGATTGCCGCAAGGTCTTTTTATTCTGTCATCGTGTCCACGCTTTCGCGTCATGTTGAACTTAATATTAATTATAGCTCTGACCGAAAAGGTTACATTCTAGTTTGTGGGCCATCATGATGCAATAATACTCGAAGGATGTTGCGGGTAGACTGATATTTGGTTCGCAAAAGTTGCTCAATTCAACAGGGGGAGAGGTGCGTACTTTGTCACGCAGCATTGTGGAAATCATGATCATCATAACGCGTCACACCTTACTCATTCACTTTCTGACCGTGATGGGTTTGTCCAAAGCTTCGAAGACAATGTGGGTATTGTCATGACCCGTGAACACCGACATTTGGAGACAAAACGCGAATCCGTCACGAAGGAATTTCAGACGATAATATGATCAGAAGACCAATCGGCTTGGGTTGGATCTTGTCGTAGATCGAAATTCAGTTCGGAGATATTCTCGTATTCGCAGACAAACAGAGTCTTCTCGCTCTGAAAACATCTTCCACTTTTGCTTGGGAATATTTCGAGACAAAGCCTCCAGACTAGGGCTCCAAGCGATGGGCGGAAGCTCAGACAGCCCTGTCATGCTTTGGTCTCGACCGAAGCATCCCCAGTACGAGGTAATCATCCTGTATCTTTCAGTGTGAATCACAGACCATCCAGCTGGTCCAAATAGCATACAGTTAGTGAAGGCACCTTCCAGCTAGTCGTAATCCCCGAAGCGGAAACAATGTGGGAACTGCGTTCGCCGCAATATTGGCACATGATCTCCGTGAGGCGTTGTAAATTCGTAAGTGAAATCTTCCAGTAGAGGGCCGCCTTTCGAGAGCTATGGAATGAGCCTTCCTTATCAGTCTTTTCCATCTCGGGGTGAAGTTTTCTCGTCGATATCAGATCTTTTGATAATTTCCCGAGCACCTTACAGTCCATAAATGCAAGGATGTTTGTATGTTTTGTATGTCAACAGCTGGGTTGACCGTCTCAAATCAATACGCGAAGATTGGGCTCACTATCCTATCGTATCAATCTACAAATCCTCGCAACGGTAAAAAGCTGAAAGCCGCAGTATATTGAATGATGTTTTTCTTGATTTCTAATTCTAAGACAAAAAAGATTTATTACTCATCGCATTCGATTAGTTGAAATCCGCAAAACAACTTCTGTTTACGAAAAAGAAAACTGTCGTCAATGTCGATTTGACCTTTTGATTGAACTCTTTGAGCAAAATGATGGGGTCAGTTGCATTTTCCTTCGAGAATTTTTTCTGTGGAACTCCAGAAGTAAAATAAATATATTAAATCTATTATAATAATCACCATATATACGCAGATTGAAGCTCAGGTTGCATAAATATACACTTTCGAACTATCGCGCATGTAATAAATAAATAAAATAATATATAAAAAGACTTAATTTACTTGGTTCCACAGAAAAAATTCTCTTTAGAGAAGGTACAATTTCTTGCCCTTCAAAAAAACTCGGCTTTCCACAGGACAAAGGGTCAAAAAAGGTCAAAAAGGTCAAATTTTTCCGAGCATTTTTGACTTTGACCTTGATTTCTTTCTTCACGAAATCGTTGTCTGCGGATTTCACATATGAAATGACGAAAATGAAAGTAATAAACTTGTTTTGTCTTGGAATTCAGAAATAAGAAAACATCCTATTCAAATATCTGCCTTTCAATGTTTTGCCTTTGCTGTCCGCAGAGTGTTCATAGTGATTGTCCGAAACATTCGGACGTGTAATTGAATCAATACTTGGATTTCATATGGCAAGTATATGGAGTCTATTAATCTGCCAATGCCGAACATCAAAGTTTGTAGTTGAGCAGGAAGCTTTGTTCTGAAAATAATGTGTACGTTTTGACCCTCTAAACGCGAAACATGATAACTCCCCATATGTTTAACGCGAAACTGAGTTTTTGTGATAGGTGAGTAATTGGAGAATTGAGTTCTATCCGTGTGTAGGATAGAAAATGTCTTCTTGAATAGTGCCGTACAACCGCAAAACAGTTATGTCGGTGAGGGTCAATCTCTGATTTTTCATTTTCTCGCAGCAATTCGGAAATAGATCCGGTTGAGAAAGGCCCTTCGTGTTTGTACAGTAATCTGAAATAGCTTTCACCTGAAACCCTCCGAGACTGATCCTTCAATCGCTACGCTATCCGATTCTTTTCATTTTGTTGACATTTAATAGTCGGTGCACGTACATATGATCACTTCCAATACACGCGGTGCGATTTTACAAATTCTAAGCGTATCGCGATATTGATAACCGGCTCTCATCTGATACGTGAGCTATTTCTTACAAATTTAGTGGAGGAACGTCATTACGCTCGATTATACCATGAAAGGGTCACAGAAACCCATAATTGTTTTCTTGGGTTTGCTCCGTCATCTTCCGTAAGATTTGTTTCAAGGCCTGCTCGGAAGACCTTGCTTGTGTTGTCCTAAAGCCGTTATTGCTGAAATGCTTAAAAGATCTGTCTCAGATATATCTTTATAATATTTATAATGGTCATTGAACATCTAGAATGCGTAGATTTTTTTGATTACAGACTCATCAATCTTGTTTATTTGCGAGGTGGGCGGGAAATTCATTTTGACCACCGGTGTTGATAACTATGTGGTGATACTTGTAATAAACTCTATTTGCGTTACCCTTTTGTGTGGCCAACAAAGTTGGGATACTACCTCTTTTGTTGTTGTCAGTTTTACGTACTCGCTTTCAGCTTAGTCAGATTTTAAAACTATTTTCGATACAATGGCAAGAAGATACTGATCGCACCTAGAGCGGCCTGCGATAGATCCCGTCAGACATGATTCCCACTAATTCTGGGTATTTCTTTACCGATTTCATTCCAATCGCAAGCCGGGAGATCATCTTAAGACCTTATTTATATGCAAGTCAGGCTTGTTCCACATTGTTCAGCGCCCTTTACAGTAATTCTAACTTTCTTGGGAAGTGCTGCATCTTTTCCTAATAATTTGAAGTTCTAGCGAGTCTCCTTTGAGATTACCGTGGACTAGATACCGTTTGGATGTTTCTCGTATCCATCAGAAAAACCATGCCATGCTTCCGTTTTGAACTTAGGCCATATTGAGATGCAGCTGCCTATTTCTTCGACGTACAGCTTGATCTCTGTAAGTATTCACAAGCAGAGAAGGAATCGTTTTCCAGGAAACAACTGTTCGTCCAAGACTTTCATCATCTCCTTAAAAAGACGTTTATTTGACAGCCTAATCAAAAGGCCGGTTGGCTTCCGATCCAATTATAGTCTGATAATTCGTTTAGAGATCAAGTCCTGTATCGGATATTTTGTCATTAAGAGTCGTTTCACTGGGACAATACCATATGTGTCTTTCGGGAATTTGAAACTCATAATTGGTCAGAAAACAACATGGTTTGATGACAAGTTCCACTATAGATCAATTCTCTTGCTTGAGGTGACGCAGCTACTCCTGCTTCCCTGTTGGAATTGAGAGTCATTTGCCAGACTTTAAATATCACTGCGCGAAACCTGATCTTTCGGGCCATCATTTTTGCACAATTTCTGATGAATCCTCAAAACTCAAGAGATGTCGCTTTCGGTTTCTCATAAATTAATGCTCATCATAGTTAACATGGCCGAGCGGATCACGATGACAACGCATTAAAAGTGCAACAATCGAGAGGCATTGTGGATTTTACGATCACCGCCTTGTGGTCAGACAATGTCCGTCCATGGAAGATGAGTGATACTGAGACTTCTGACGCTGTCAAGATCGACGATCTGAGATCATGTCCTGAAACCCTTTGCGGTTCCGCGGGATCATCTTCTGGATAGGAATGGGACAGCGACAGTTGATTTTCAGAAATGTCAAAGCCGTTTCTGGGAATTGCAGAAATTGCGCTGAACATGGACGGATCTAATCCACTATCTTGAGTTCTGATGCGAGCGATTGCGAGGAAAGAACAGCTTTCCGTCATATGGAAGAGTTTGACTGGCACCTGATGCTGACGAGATCTGAAAGTGTCGTGGGACATCCCGCAACTCTGATACTTTGCGATATGCAAGACCGTCTGTGTCGGCGGCGTTTCCGGCGTGGTGTATTCAAAATGACGACTTATTTTGCTGTATGCCCAAAAGATTGACCTCTTAAATGGCGTCTATTCTTGGAGTGTATCAATCTCACGAGGGATTGTGACAATCTCGTCACAAAAGCGCACGTTTGAAAACAGCAGGTGTCGTGTATCGGTGGGCCTCGATCTCAGACTCGGATATTCTATTCGACGCAACAATCCAAGACGTCGAGTCAAATCACTCGACAATCTCTGGTGCGCATGTCTGGCATCGGACTTGATGATGCCAACCGCGCATGATTGTGGTGCAACAAGGTCCTCAGAAAAAGACATCACCGACCGATTGCGACATACAAGACTGAGCAGCATTCTTCCTGAACTCTCGCTGTGTGTCAAAGGGCTGGTATGAAGATCCGCGAATGAGTTTCTTCGCACCTTCGCAGTCGGTTGTTGACGAGCAAAAGCCCCAGAAGTACCTTTGAGGTCTATACACGGCCGCACTGAAGATGGTCCAAACCGACTTAGGTCGGTCAAGTCCGAGCCCTCAATCGCGTCTGATACCGCGCACTCCAAAACGAGAGAGCAGCTTTTCAGCAGCCACATCTTGGGGCGTCTTCCAATACGATGGTGAGTCGCATCTGATGCCTGAGCCTGCGAAAGCGCGGTTGCCGTTTGAAGAGCTGATGGAGCAGATCCGACGCATGGCGATTGATTGCACCGATAGCCATCCTGAATATCCAAACGCCCGCACAATAAGCCCGAGTACAATGACGCCTTTGTTGTGGAACGCCACTCAAGGACAACCGCTCATCTCGTTTCTTGAGAAGATGCGCCCTCGTGTGCGCGTTGAGGGCTTGTGCCGCGTACGTGGCTCCAAGCTGACGTGCTAAACAATAAGGTATTTTGGGACCCCGTGGCATTATCTGGTCCCCGCAACACGTCTTGAGCAGACGAACTCGGACATCACGCTCTACGATCACAGCCAGAAGTTCATGGAAGACGTGCTCGTGTATCCGAACGGTACCGGTGAAGATGTTGTCGACACCTTCTCGCAATCTATCCCTTCTTGCAAGAGTTCGCCCATCAAGAGTGGCTACGACGTCGAGGTGCCGGAGTATTGAGCAAGGCGACAGGCGTGGATGTGAAGCGAAAAGCCGTGATTTGACTCTCGGATTTTAAGACTGGTAATATGATTTTGAGATTGAGGAAGGCGTCATCTCTAAAAAGAACCGCAACCCTCAAGATCAGTTAGCGTCTCTTATAAGAGGAATGACAGGATGTCACACGAGACCTCCTGTCATTAATATTCAAGCAAAGAAATGTAAGACTTGTACACATTATAAGATGCGTTCAATTTTTGGGCAATAAATTGTCAATAAACGTCACGAAAGGAAACGCGATGACAGACGAGTCCGTGAATTACGATATCCAGCAAGTGCAGCATGATATTGAGAGATTACAGCGTGATCTTTCAAGATTACATAACGATGCAGCATCACCAGTCATATCTTCACGATATGAACCAGCTGTTCTTTATGATCCTCTGCATGCAGAAGAAGTGGTTGCGTCCGAGCGCATGACAACGCCAGGTGCTTACGAAAATCAAGATTGGCTTCCACAGCAATTCCCGCAATATCGATGATAGATAAAGAAATCGCACAAGCTGAATTGGAAGAAGCCCA
>NZ_JAVHWZ010000009.1 GCF_035607555.1 Candidatus Bealeia paramacronuclearis
CCATTGCATAATTGAGGGATGAGGAGAGAAAGGATATACTGAGGAAAGTCCGAAAAGCAGGAGTGATCGAAAATGTCCTTTTTAAATCGTGAAGCCAGAGAGCGTTTAAAGAACAGTCAACTTATCCAAGCTTTTAGCCTTATCGACTGGGAGAGTGTAAAGCAAAATATGGGGAAACTAGGAAGATCTGGCTATGGCCCCAATGGGTACGTACCAGTCAATTTACTGAAGGCGTTGATTTTGCAGGCTTGGCATAGCTTAAGCGATGAGGGGTTGGAAGAAGCCTTGAGGGTTCGGTTGGACTTTATGGTCATCACGGGGTTGGAAAAGGTGCCTGATCATACGACGCTCTGTCGATTTCGCAACTTGTTGATCAGTCAAAACCTTTGGGAATACCTCCTTGCAATGATCAATTATCAACTAGAACAAAAGGGATTAAAAGTGAAAGAATCCCAAGGAGCGATTATAGATGCGACGCTTATCGAATCAGCGGCACGTCCTCGGAAAGAAATGGAGGGGATGGCTGTTGATCGTGAAGAAGACAAGGAATATGCTGTTGAAGAGCAGGTAACCCTTTCCAAAGATCCAGATGCCACATGGCTTAAGAAGGGGAAACGGAGCTATTTTGGGTACAAAGGCTTTATGGTCATTGACCAGGAGGACGGATATATTGATCAGGTTCACGTGACGCCTGCGCATGTCTCTGAAGTGAGAGAGTTGGAAGAGGTTGTGAAGAAGCGTCGAGATAAGAGGCTTTATGGAGACAAAGGGTATGCTTCCCAAGGAAACAAAGACTTGCTGAGGTCTAAGGGGATTAAGAACGGGTTGATGGAGAAAGCGAAAAGAAATAAGCCCTTAACCCATTGGCAAAAAGTATTTAACCGGATGATTTCGAAGATTCGATATAGGGTGGAACAAGGATTTGGAACCTTAAAACGAAAATTCAAATTCACGAGAGCATCCTATTTTACAACACCCAAAGTTCAAGGACAAATGGCCCTAAAAGCCATAGCCTTTAACCTCTTAAAGGCCACAAATAAGGTTGCTTATGGATAAATCAGGCGAGTTAAGTGAGTATTTGAGCAAAAAAAGAACAAAGAGACGAAGAAAAATATCATCCCCCTCAATTTAAAAAACTCAAAAATTAGCTTTTCAGGACCTCAGTTGGAATTTTTATTAATTATGCAATGGCCTTTCTTTATAAGTTTCTTCCTTGCTGCCATGCGCGTAGAGGGCGACGGAAAAGAGTCCATAGAGGGCGTATACCTGATCGCACCTCTATTCATGACAGGCCTGAGGTCGTGGAGGCTCGAAAAGAAGTGGGTCACTGGGAAGCGGACCTGATGTCTTTTCGAGGAAACTCACAGCACATGCTGGTGGTTCATGAACGAGTGACACGCTATACTGTTGCGATTAAGCTCGCAAGCAAAACAGCCTCTGAGACAATAGCTGCTCTCTTGTGCTTCTTTAAAAGTCTTCCTGACAACCTTTTAAAATCCGTCACTTTTGACAATGGGATGGAATTTGCGAAACACAAGGAAATCACACAGCAGCTTGGAGTTCCAACCTCTTGGATGTCTATCGGCAGAATCAGGTGAGTGCGCCGAACCTATGGCAAGAAAAATCGCCATCATTCTCAAGCGAGACCATGGGCAAATCCTGAGCGAAAGCACCGTCGGCATGTACAGCCTCCTCAAAAACAAAGGGGCTTGTGAAAAATCACCCTCCGCCCTGAGAACAAAAGAAAAGAACAATTTCTAAAAGCCATGCAAAACCTTGGACTCAAGTTATAAAACGTGACGCTTGGTGCAGGTTCAGATTGACCATATGACAGTCACAAAATGGTATTGTTTCAAGCACTTCCAGGCTTGGAAAGAGGCTCGAAATTTATCTATGCAAGTGTGTATGCCCATGCCAAGGCTCAAGCGAAACGCTTCTTGCTTAAGTTTGTAAAGCAGTCCCCTTTAATTCAATCCATTCAAGGATTGAGGAAGATCTGAATTTATGGCGGAATTGAGGAAGCCTGTGCAGAGAATTCGCTGATTGTTCTGCCCCAAAAGCCCACTTGGCGTTGAGCAGGAAATCGAATATTTAGGAGGAATTTTACAACCAACAAAACCTCTGGCTGATTCCATAGCTTCTATGCGCTTTGAGCTCTCTCGCTAATCCAGAAATATAAATTTTATCTGGCCTCATCCCCGCGAGCCTCATCACTTGCACTATATTCACTCTTATTCTCAGGCCTCTTGAGTCTGTTTGTTATGAACTCCTCATTAATGACTTGTTAATTTTGTTATGCTATTATATAATGAATGTCATATTAGGTTTTTATTTTTATGGTGCATGAAAAAACTGCTCTTATTTCGTTTCATCATCGCTCAGTATCAGTTTTCCTTGTCTTTGAGGCGAGAAGGATGAACTCAAAATGTGAGAAAAATTTTCGTCCCAGTACCTCAGCAAACTGGTAATGTTGATATGGAGCAGCCTTGCTCAATTTATGACAAAGATCTGAGCCAAGATCAATATTATGCTTGCGGTGCATGATTCACCCTTATAATTTCGCGGTGCTATAAAGTTCTTTTAGCGCTTCAGGGAAAAATGCCCAGAAGGCTTTTCTTGAGGACCCAAAACTGGCTTCAATATACTCCTGGAAGTAAAGTCATGATCATTTCCATTATTATTGCGGATAGATAATAATTACCCTTTTAAGGCCTTATAATTTTTCTCAAAATAGAATCTGCGAGGATATGGAATCTCTTAAGCCCAGGAATAAATGATCTCGCATCACCACAACACCCCACATCTAAATCAATTTGTGTTTCAGTACGAGGCAGAACAATTTCCAGATTTCCTCAGGTGTAGCAGTACCGCTGCAATATTGATAAGGCGTTTTTGGGTTTTACAAAAAAGAAGACTCTCTGGAGCTGTAAGGCATTCTTCTGATAATGCGGGCGTTTCTATTCTTCATGTCTTTTGGGAAAATAGTCTAGAATGTGTTCCCCCTCTATGAAACGGTAGAAATGTCTCATTTTGAAAGTAAACGCATGACGCTGCTTTCAGGGCGTTAGGCATGTTGGAGGAAAATAAAGGGCCGTGGCATTTACCTTAAATTCAAAATGATTCAACCCACTTTATCGAGCCTGAGGGGGGGATCAGGGTCTACCTTAATGATATTACAACGAATATAAAGTGCTCCTGGATAGAATCTCATACCTGCCCAAGCACCCAGGCTTTAAAAATACGCTGCAGCCGTTCTTCAATCATCACGGCACAAGATATGATTGATTCTGTGAGAATTTAGTTTTATCTTGACCAATCTCCATAAGCAAAACTAATGGCGTCTTTAAGTTAAAGGAAATAGCCTGCTTTTCAAAAGGTCAATCCAGATTAGCTTATGATATTCACTGCCACTTTGCATCTTTGTCTTCACCCAAGTTAAAGGTATTCCTGACTCCCTATCACTACTAGCCGTGATTTTCCGAAGGTTTTGGAAGTCATGATATTTGAATGATTCCGCCGCCAGCATTGTTTGATACCCAAGGGGTTTGCTGTAGATTGACAACATCACTTATCAGCCGCTCTTGTACGCGGCGAGCCATTCTTCATCCAGGTGCATGCCATTCTTTTTTAATACCCATTTAGACCTGATATCTCACAAGGGTGTATTCGATAGCTCTAATCATGCAGTATGACATTACGTACCTGCCACGGCTCTTTCTTCAACATGACTTAGAACGCTCCTTTCATCGTTTTAAACTCAAACCTGGAGCACATCTTCTACCGTTATTTCCATTAAGGGGACTCTACTTTACCAAAACATACAGAGCCCGCATTACAGAATATGTCCTCTAGCTCAGAACTTTGTTTTCCCAAGTATTGCTCAGCAGTATGCCATTTCGCAAATCGAGATTGTCTCAGAAATCATGAATAGTTTTGATCATTCGACACATTGCGTTTAAGAGATTCTTCCTCTCATCTTTTTGAGTCCCTTAAAAGTATAATTTTATAAAAAGTGGGACAATATGAGAATATCAGTCGACTTTACCAGCCAGCCAAGTACCTAAGAGTCTCTGGGCTTTTGGCAACTAGCACTCTGTTCAAATAGTGAAGCACCGTGAAGCCATGATTCTGTTTCCAATCTTCAAAGAGCATGTGGGCTGTTGCAATCAACATTAATTTGCGAGGTACTGGGACGACAAGTTTTCGTCATTTTTGAGTTTTTCATCGCCTAAGCAAAACATCGAACGAAGAGCGCAGAAATAGCTATTTAACACCTATAAAAATAAAACCTATATGACATTCATTAAATAGCATAAACATTAAAGTCTTATGTAGGAGCACAATGAACCAAGAGCCTCGAGAATATGAGATGAATATAGTGCAAAGGATAGCCTTTGGCCGATGGCCATAAGAATTTACTTGAACAGCTTGGAGAAGCTCAAAGCGCATAGAAGCTTGGGAACACCAGGAGGTTGTTCTGGTGAATTCTCCCGGAATTTCGATTTCCCGCTCAACGCCGCCTGTAAGTGGGCTTTGGGAGAAAATCAGCGGAATTCATCTGCAAGCCTAAATTCGCCATAAATGATCTTTCAACTTGAATGGATGATTTAAAGGGCCTACAAATCTACAAGAAGCGTTGGCGCTTGAGCCGGCATAAGCATAACACTCGCTAGAAATGAGCCTTTCAAGCCTGGAAGTGTTCGCCATTTGCGACTGCTATGGTCAATGAACGCTCAACGTCATCGTATAATTTGGAGTCAATTTGCATGGTTTTAAATTGTCCTTTGAAGGGTGATTTTTGCACAACTGAGGAGGTCATACGGCCACTCCAATTCTCGCTTGAGATTGGCGATTTACTTTGCCAAGGGGGATTTTGCGGCGCACCACTGAAGTTCTGCCTCCTTATGGTTGTTGAGATCGTGTTTTTGGGGGACTGTTAATCCTTCCTGTGGCGAAATTGGACCCGCAATGTCTTGGCTGATCCAACGTTTTCAAATTTGAGTTTTTCCAAGCCTCACGCTGTCGTCTGTTTATACTCCAACACCTTGTACGCATTGCATAAAGCTATGATTTTATGAACCGACCTCATCAGGCCTCCATCAGTTTTAGATTTCTACTTGAGGCCTGGTTTGGAGTAAAATGATAAAATAAATTCCACAGTCCCAGATTTGAGTTTTTTATTGAGGGATGAATTTTCGTCGTCTTTGCTCAAATACCACTACTCGCCTGATTTATCCATAGCAACCTTATTTGTATTCTTAAGAGTTGTGCGGCTATCTTTTAGGCCATTTGTCCAACTTGGTGTGTTTGTAAATAGATGCTCGTGTGATCCCAAGCAACTCTGACCAAAAATCTTCGAAATCATCGGTTAAATACTTTGCCAAGGGTGCATTTTCGCTTTCTCCAAAATCCCTTCTTAATAGATAGCAAGTCTTGTTCCTGGCTTAATATGTCTCCATAAAGCCTATCGACGCTTTCAACCTCTTCCAACTCACCAGAGCATGCGCAGGCACGTGAACCTATCAAGTCCTCCTGGCTCTGACCAAAGCGTTCCTAGCGTTTCTCTAAGCCATGTGGCATCTGATCTGGAAAGGGTTACCTGCCTTCAACAGCATATCCTTGTCTTTCGATAAGCCATTCCATTTCTTCAGAGACGTCGCTGATTGATGCGTCAGCATCATAATCGCCTTGGGATACTATCACTTAATCCTTGCTAGTTGATATGACATTGCAAGGAGGCTTCCAAGGTGCTGATCGTATGAAGACAGAGCGTCTATGATCAGGCACCTTTAACCGTGATGATAAAGTCCAACCGAATCAAGGCTTTTCCATCGCTTAAGCTGTGCCAAGCCTGCAAAATCAACGCTTCAGTAAATTGACTGGTCGTCCATTGGGCCATAGAGATCTTCCTTTTCCATATTTGTTTAACCTAGTCGATAGCTAAAGCTTGGATAAGTTGACTGTTCTTACGCTTCTTGTTCACGATTTAAAAAAGCATTTTGATCATCTGCTTTCGGACTTTCCAGTATATTTCCCTCATCCTCAATTCAATGGTCTTATTGAAGCCAGGAAAATTGTTTTCTACTAAAACATGGGGCTTGTCCCATATACGCCTATAATTAGTGATTGAGGCAAACTCTGAACTTAAAGCTTCAGTATCGGCGAGATACCACGGCTTGCCCCGTGGAGGTTCCTCTACGATTTATATAGACTTTCACAAAGAAGATTGAACATCTGAAGCCATTGATGTCGCCTTTTTCAAAAACATTAAACTGGAAGTGAATGTATATATATGAACGAAATATCTCTTTGATTAAATCTAAATAGGAATTTCTTGAGACAAATTATGAATGCCTCTTGATCCCAAAATCACTATCGTTGAAAAATATCATATTCATATCGTGGTGATTCGTACAAGATTTACCTTATAATCACTTTTAATGAAGCTTTGGTGAGGTTTTTTGAGACTTTCAGGCCATTTCAGAGGCAGACTCACAAAGGGCGAAAGGACATCCTGTATTGGACCCTCAAAGCCACCAGTGGGGTGCATGCGGATCCATCGATTCTAATAAATTTGTGCTGAGACGGGCTTAATTTCTTCAGGTACCAAAAAACGCTCATTGGCACATTCAAAGTATCTCAGGCGTTCGTGCATTTGGAACGGTCATAAAGTGTGTCAAAGTCGTTCCCGAGTGGCTCACAAGTAATGAGTCTTAAGGCCGCATAAATGCCGTCATCAAAACCATAAACTCGAAAGAAATCACTCATCTCAGCCCAAAGGAGGTTGACTCTACATTTTGGATTTGAAGAATGCCCGGTTTTCCACAGAACGCTGCCCAGATTTGACTATATCGACCGCTTCGCTTTGACATCGAATAATCGTCTCCGATGGTTTTGAGGGTGCCTTGTGAAAGCGTAAAGTTGTCCCCTAAATAATCCGCCCTTTGCCTCAATAGCGTAAGATCCCATCTCCTCAAAGGCAATACCAATGTGGGCCGATTTTCGGCCACATTTTTGGAATAAATCAACGCACTTAGGTTGGGATTCGCCATTGACGTAAGAGTATGGCGGGGCAATCGTGACGAGTTTTTCAAGAATCTCGCCACTGCAATTTCCGGATCCCAAATGATTTTAAGTTGAGGATCAAAGAGGTCTGTGTATCGCATCTAAATAGGCTTTCGAATATCGCAGTCTTCATAATTCCCCTGATTGCCGGAAAGGCGAGAGATTTGTCAAAGCTTGATGTCTTTTCCATAAAGCCGGTCTTGGAGCGGCAACCTGATTGGGGGATTGAGCTCAGACCATAGCTGTCTTTCAAATGATGCTCCCGATGCGAGTGCATAATCAAAAAACATGAAGCCTCTGGCAATCCTTCGACAGAGGCGGTGAGTTTTATCCTGCCGTCCAAGGTGACGATGGATTTTCCACCGCATTGCGTGGGGCGATTTGTAAACTTGACCTAAAGATAAGCATCATCATTAGGTTTCCGATAAATGCCCGATATCATATCTTTTAAAAATGATGAAATTTGTGTGACATTAGGCGCAATCAGATTGAAGTGTGAAATAGGTCGGATCTCCGACCGAAATATAATCTGTAATCCTGCGCATTGATTTCTTGGTTTATAGATGCTTAAATAATAACAACGGCGCACGCATGCGTTGAAAGATGCCAATTGAGGCTCCCAATTGATTCCACTCGTTAAAATAAGAACGGCATGCTCTGAAGAAGCATTCAACTGTTCGACCACCATTTTCAAGTTGCTTTCGCTTCAGTCATTCAATCAAGTGATGATTCCTTCTTTTTGAACTGGAATAATGGTCAAACTGGCTTCCGCATATTCCGTAGTGCGGAATTTTTGTTTTAGGTCACTTTGATTCTAAAATTCTTGGACTGGCTCGGTTTTGTTGATCGACTCATTCAACAATGTCAGGCATTCGGTAACTGTTTGAACCACAGTGTATCTTTGGAAAACAAGATCGCCAGTAGCCAGGACCTGCATGTGAAATGCTTCCCGATGCGCAATCCTCCTCGGGAATATTGAACATTGGCCCACTTTTTTCACAGAATCTGCGACTCTTAAGAAGCAATTTTGGGCCAAACCGTGGCGCACTTAATCAGTTCTGCTGTGCACCGTGAAGAAGATTCGAAAAACGATAAAGGGCTCTTAAAACGTCGCGCGTTTACATCTCCGCACCGCTAGATCCGGGCATGAAATCAAAATGGCAGAGCCTTTAAAAATTCAGGATTGAGGCAACGAAATTTCCAAATCAGACTGTTCTTCAGGACGTTTTTGAATTTCGACCTGTGGACAGGAACTGGATTGGTAATGATAACGCACTTTGGTAAGGTTTGAATCTCTCGTGGTAAACATAAGTTAAATCTGCATGCCCTCGCCCCGAGAAGACAACCGAATAAAAATGTATCATGAAGCACTTTTAGATCCGTCGTAAAATGAAGATCCCGCATCAATATCTTTTTCCAAGGTTTGGGGTAGTCATAAATGGGTATTACGTCTTTTTAATGCCTCAATTTTGCCCACATCTTATCCAAACACGACGTGCCAAATCAGCAAAAATGTTCCAGAGACAAGGCACATACCCCGTTCCAATCATAGCAATTTTCATACGGCAGCCTTTTGTTAAATTAATGAGTCTTTGCGTGTGATAACGATCATTTCGGTCCAAACTGCGTTTCTTGTGCTTCTTTGCTTCACACCAAAGCGCGTGCCTTCAAAAAGAACTCCAGAGAAGATCTCTTGAATTGTGCGAATTCTGTAATGGAATTTACCGTCTTTAAAAGTTCTTGTCTTGAGGCTTCACGTCAAAGATAGATTAGCGGCTAATGAGCATATCGATTTTAATAGTTTTTCACAAACCTTTTCCAATGAAAACCAATCTTCGAAACTCAAAGATTCCATATTTGCTGACGTCTTGCTCAGGCACTTCCATCACGCGTTAACAGACCCTTGATGGGGATATTTCAATCATATGCTTTAAACCGGTGTTTTGCTTTTAATAATCTGCCAATGACCGCAAAATGGTTCGCCTCATCGATCTTAATGGAAGAGTGCTTGAAAGTTTGGCCTCGGGATTGACAACTATTTTTGTAACGGCCGTGGAAAACAGCCATTGAAGATCATTTACCATTCTTGGAGCTTGAAGAACGCAGAAGATGGGGAAACTTGAGAGCTAAGAAGTTCCTCGTTCCAGGTCCTGGGCAAATCAGTTATGTCCGTCAGCACATTGGTCAGGCACGCTTTGTTGCGCATTGATCGATGAAGGCGAACCATTTGCGTCTTTTGGCCGATGATCTCATTAAAAGCCAAACACCTTTAAAGCAAATGATTGAGCTTATCCCATCAAGGTCTATGATCCTCGATGAAGTTGAGCAAGCGTCAGCAAATATAATCTTGACGTTTCAACTATAACTGCATTTTTAAAAGGCTTGTAAAACAATTAGTCTTCTCGATATGCAGTCATTAAGTATATTCATCTTTTGACGTGATGATGACACCACAGCTAGACCCGGTAAAGCGAAATCAGCTACAGATGCGACCCACAATCTGTGTGATAACTCAGGTCTTCTTTTTGAAGGCACGCGCTTTGATTGTGGACCAAAAGCATGCTAGAAGCCACCCTCGCTATGTTGGCCGAATGATTTCGTTATCACACGCAAAGACTCATTATCAACAAAAGGTTGCCGTATGAAAATTCTATGATTGGCGGGGTATCTTGTCTCTGGAACATGTTTTCTGATTTTGGTTTTCCGTCGCGTTTGATAGATGGGCAAATTGAGGCATAAAAAAAGGCTAATCATTTATGAGCTCACCTTGAAAACCTTTAAAAAGAATATTGATGCGGGACTTCATTTTACACGATCTCAAAAGTTCTTCATGAGGCTTTCGAGGCATATTGCAGTTGTACTCCTTCGCGCGAGGGGCACGCAGATTTAACTTATGTTTATGAAGCCATCGATGAATGCCAAAACCCTTACCAAATCGTGCGTTTCATTGTCGAAATCCCTACGTTCCTGTCGGCACAGGTCGGTATTCAAAACGTCTGAAAGAATGTCCTGATCTTGAAATTTTGCTGGTTTCCAATCCTGAATTTCGTGAATCTGCCATTGATGATTTCAGCGCCCGATCAGATACCGGTGCGGAAGATGCTAAAGCGGACGTTTTAAGAGCCCTATCGTCCCTCTTCTTCTGGAAACCCCTCCCTCTTCACGAATTTTGAGAGGCAGAACTGATTAAGTACGGCCAACGGATTTTGCACCAAAATTGCCTTCATAATGAGATCGCAGATTCAGAAAAAGTGGGTGCCAATGTTCAAGATATCTCCCGAGGGATTGTCTTGATGTGCCATCGGGAAGATTTCTACATGCAGGGTCCGGCTATGGCGGATCTTGTTTTAAAGATACACTGGCCCTGGTTCAAAGCTCAATTTCATAATGCCCCATGCCATTGTTGAATCTGTAGTCAGGCCACCGCAAAGCGCATGGTTTCCAAAATTTTGAAATCTTTAAAGATGACCTTAAACAATTGCCGTTTAGGCGTGACTTTCAAACCCAATACGGACGATATGCGGAAGTTCCCAGTTGACATTATTCCAGGCTTCAAGAAGGAATCTTATTTCAGCTTTTGATTCCGTAGACACGCAAGCAACTTGAAATGTAATGGTCCGAAACATTGAGTCTTGGCATTCAAGATGGATGCCGTTCTTATTTTTAACAGTGGAATCAATTCCGAGGCCTCAATTGGCAAGTCTTTCCAAACGCATGCGTGCGCCGTTGTTAATTGATTTAAGAAACATCTTGCCGAGAAATCAATGCGCAGGGTCTGATTATATTCGGTCGGAAATGATGCTCGCTTCATCACCAATCTGAGTTGCTGCCTACTGTCACACAAATTTCATCCCATTATTTTAAAAGAATACATATTGCTGGCATTTATCAAAACTTTGATGATGATGCTTATCTTTTAATAAGTTTTAGCAAATCGTACGAATCCGGTGAAATCCATCGTCATAGGACCAGATAACTCACCCGCCCCCCTCGATGGTCGAAGAGGCTACAAGGCCTTCATGTTTTTAGATTAGGCATACACACTCGCTTATTTCGGTGGCATATAAAGCGACAAGCATTATGGTCAAGCTCCACAATCACCATCACAATGGATTTAAATCCGCCAAGACCTTTTATGAAAGACACAATTTGACAAATTCTCGTTTCGGCAATCAGGGGTTGACTGCATATTCAAGCAGTTTCCTGATCGCATTCAGATCAATTGATCCTCAACTTAAAATCTTTGGGAGCGGAAATGGTGAGTCGAGTTCCTAAAACTCGTCAAACGATTACCTTGGTAAACTCATAATTACCGAGATCAATCATCCCCAACCATCACCCAAACCAGGTTAGACTTCTCGATCAAAATGTGCCAAAAGCCAAGGTAGCCTTTGATGGAGATGGCGATCGCTTAGGCATATAGCCAAGGCGGATTATTTGGTGACAACTTAGCGCTGCCAAGGCACCAAAACTATCCGGGACGTTATTGGCGATGTCGCCAGCCAAGGTTTGATATGATCAAATCTGCGGCGGCGTCCCATGTGGAAAACCGGGCATTCCAATATCAAATCCAAAATGAAAGAGATCAACTCCCTTGCGGTGAGATGAGTGGCCATCTCCGCGATCGTATTATGGTTTTGATGCGGCATTTAGGCCTTAAGACTCATTGACCTTTAGCCACTGAACGACTTTGGACACACTTTATGCCAAGTCCTCAAATGACTCACGCATGAGATAATTTGAATGCCAATAGCGTAAGTTTGGTACCTAAAGAATAAAGCCTGTCTCAGTTACACAAATTTCCTATCAGACATCGATGGTATCCGTGCAAACACCCAAGGCTGCCTTGAGATCCAATACACAGGGATTTCTTATCGCCCCATGATGCCCGAAGATCCTTGAAAGCTTCAAAAAACTCACCAAATGAGCCTATTTGTCAAAGTGATTATATAGATTCAATAGGAATCGAATACGAATATGAATATGATATTTTTATAAAATCAACGATGTGATTTTCGGGCATTTGATAATGTCAAGAAAACTTCTAATTTAGATTTGAAATTGAGTCAAGAATCTCATCACATTTAAAGTTTAAGGAATCATGCCAGATGTATCTTTTGGTTGAAATTCCTCTATAATTGATTATCCCCTTCTCAGTGGCCGCCGTTGAAGTGCGCTTGCCTTTACTAATTAATGAGGGGCGCTTCATCAGGAAAGCCCTGAAGTTTTATTCAAGGTCTAAAAAAAACAAAGACCATAATTTTAAACTCCATCTAACTTGAATAAGA
>NZ_JAVHWZ010000010.1 GCF_035607555.1 Candidatus Bealeia paramacronuclearis
ACATTATTCGAGACGCTCAAAACCATCTGGCACACACCAAACCTTATGCTGATTGCCGGCACAAACTGTCTCGAGTGGACGGATATGTTTTTGTTCATCCATTGTGCAACATTGTTTTCTTCTGTATTTGTGCCACAAGACTTACACGACAAAATGGGCATTATTTTCACATCAATGATGTGGACCATTCGTCCTCTGGGAGCTTTAATTCTTGGGTTTTACGCTGATAAATTAGGAAGACGAATCCCACTACTCACGACGGCTTTTCTCGTGATGTGTTTAACTATAGCACTTATTATCACGCCTACTTATGCCCAATTTGGTATGTGGGCGTTCGGCATATTTATGCTGATTCGCGTTACATTGACCTTTGTTATGGCTGGCGAAAGCACTCTGGCAAACGTCTATGCTTTTGAAAGCTCCAAAAGATACGAAGATACCTGTTTAACTATTACTTTAGTAGATTTAGGGGCCTCTGTGGCTGGTATTCTCATACTCTCTTCAAGCTTATTTTTAGTTTCTTTGGGAGAGTTATTCTCAAATGAATATATAATAAGAATTTTGCTCGCTTTACTTATTATTACATTTTTATTTTTATTCAAAAATAGACTGTCTTTGACAGAATCTCGTCTCTATACAACAGAAAGAGATTTATTTGAAGATAAGCAGAGTTTTCAAAAAAACAAAAAAATTGCCACCATTCTAAAAAACAAAAGAACATTGGATCAATGGCTTATTTATTGTGGCATTACTTTTTGTTATTCTGTTTCATTTGTGATTGCTTATGTGTATTCTCATGAAATATTAAAACAGAAACTTAATTATTCTGTTATCGATATATTCGGGCACAATTTGTTTGTTATTATATTTGAATTGATAATGCAATTATTATTTGCAGTTATAGTGTTTCAAATGGAAAATAAAAAAATATTCTCTCGTAGAAAAGCTATTATGCCATTAGCATCCATCTTCCCTTTATTGGGGATCTTATTGATTTATTATGAAGTTCAAATTGCTGATAATTTTAATGTTTTTCTTTTTGGATTAGGTCAAATCTTCATTCTTTATATGGGAGAAACCTTGATGTCTGGCCAATTTTTGCTTCACTTTCCAACAATTGGACGCGCTAGATTGGCGACAAGTATTTATGCTATTTCAAAGGTTAGTAGCTTCTTGATTGCAGTCCTTCTCATGGAATACTTGAAAGCCCAAGGTGGATATAATGTGACGCCGTGCATGGCGAGAAGGTAGGGAGAAAGTCCCCGAGGGCTGACCTGATGCGGTCCTTACCTGGGCAGGTGTAGCTTGTGGAGTCTAGGAAGGAAGCCGATGGCAAAACAAGGCTGTGACGAACGAAACTGGATATTAGGCTTTTATGGCTGGGCAACCTGGCATTACACAGAATAGCCCGTCTTCAGGCAGAAGTGCATAGAGAGTAAATCCAGCATGGCCTTGCGAAACCTTCTCGTCTTACCGCGGAGATCTTGAGTTTCGCTCTGTGCTTTCCAGAGCAAGGACGCCAGCAATGATGTCCCTATGAGGCTCAAGAAGTCAGCAGAGGCATGGTACTTCCTATGGGGAAGGAAGGCCCGAATTGGTTAATCAAGGAAGCAACTGAAACTTTGAATGAATAGGAGACAGCAAACGATGCGCAACACCATCTCCCACGACTCTGGCGATGACTGGCGGTACCCGATTCCAGGACGTCAGGGTCTGTACTCATTTTGCAGAGCAGGAACTGCCATACGACACCGTCTACGATGGAACCCACTCTGTTCCATTGAAAACCTCCGGCTGTGTTTGCAAAGTCAAACGCAACAGGAGCCCCTGGCATTGATGACAAATCAATCCAGGACATTGAGAGTCGTCTTGACTTTACCTGGAAAGGACGAGGAAACAGCTTCTGGCTGGAACTTATCCTCCCCAACCCGTCTTGAGACGGGATATCCCTAAGGAGAATGGGAAAACACGCAAGCTCAGTATCCCCACGGTCTTAGACCTGTGGTACTAACAGGCCTGCGTGCAAGTCCTGACCCGTTGCTCGATCCAGGCTTTTCAGACTCAAGCTATGGCTTTAGGCCTGGCAGATCTGCCCATCAAGCTGTCCAAAAGCCAGTCAATATGTGCAGGATGGCAAGGTCTGGGTGGTAGACATTGACCTGGAAGCCTTCTTCGACAGCGTCAACCTTGATCGGCTTATGAGCTGTCTCAAACTGGCCAGCAAAAAAGGGATCCTATTAACAAAACCAGAGGACAGGATCATCAATGGTTTTTGATAATGACGTTATCAGTACACAACTGGCATTTGAGAACATTCTTTATCGACTGCTTCTCAAGTTTATGCCACAATCGCTATGGCGGATGATTACTATGCGATATCTCGCACCTCGTTTGATGCGAAACAAAATTCCAAAGAGATGATTCTGGTTTCTCAGGCTCTTAGTCGATTTTAATTCATCCGAGGCTCTGAAAACTCGATAACACAGAGATCAATGTATTTGGTAGCGTGGGAGGATTCAGCGGCTTTCAATATATGTATAAATATGTGCTGGAGCCACACCAGTACAGAATTTCTCAACAGAGATTTTGACATCGGATTTGAGCAAAAGCAATTTTCAAAACCGTCATTTGTTTTACAGCGAATATCTTGGTTATTTGGATCCTCTCAAAAACATCATCAGAACAGATCTCAATCACAGCGTCCTTGACGCTTGGAAGGCCTGTCCCATCGCGTTTTTTGGGAGGAAAGAGATCATCAAAACTGACCGATTGTTTTCTCTTTAATTCGGGGATTGCCACCAAACATACGATCAGATCTTACTTGAGGCGCTCCGCTGCGCGAGGCTTTTATGATGTGTTGAAATTGGATCCAAATAATCCAGATATTCCTGCTGTAAAACAATGACGGTTTGAAAATTGCCTTTTTGCTCAAATCGATGTCAAAATCTCTGTTGAAAGTCTCGTACTGGTGTAGGCTCCAGCACATATTTATACATATATTGAAAGCCGCTGAATCTCCCCACCTACCAAATACAGATTGATCTCTGAGTGTATTATCGGGAGCTTTTCAAACCCTCGGATGAATTCAAAATCGACTAAGAGCCTGAGGAAACTCAGAATCATCTCTTTTTTGGAATTTGTTTCCGCATCAAACGAGGTGCTGAGAATCGGCAATAGTAATCATCATATATAGCGATTGTGGCCATGAAACTTGAGAAGCAGTCGATAAAGAACGTTCTCAAATGCCAGTTGTGCATGAAACGTCATTATCAAAAACCATTGATGATCCTGTCCTCTGGTTTTGTTAATGATATCAACCACGAAGATAATGTCCGTTAAAGACTGTGCTTTTTCTTCTGCTGTAGGCTCGCGAGACAAAAGATGCGTGATATGCAGCAAGCGCTCAAAAAAATACGAAGGTAATTATATCCACCTTGGGCTTTCAAGTATTCCATGAGAAGGACTGCAATCAAGCTACTAACCTGGAATAGCATAAATGTTCCCAATCTGCGCGTCAATTGTTGGAAAGTGAAGCAAAAATTGTGCAGACATCAAGGTTTCTCCATATAAAGAATGAAGATTTGACCTAATCAAAAGAAAAACATTAAAATTATAATTTGAACTTCATAATAAATCAATAAGATCCCAATAAAGGGAAGATGGATGCTAATGGCATAATAGCTTTCTACGAGAGAATATTTTTTTATTTTCCATTTGAAACACTATAACTACCAAATAATAATTGCATTATCAATTCAAATATAATAACAAACAAATTGTGCCCAGATATATCGATAACAGAATAATTAAGTTTTATTTTTAATATTTCATGAGAATACACATAAGCAATCACAAATGAAACAAGAATAACAAAAAGTAATGCCACAATAAATAAGCCATTGATCCAATATTCTTTTGTTTTTTAGAATGGTGGCAATTTTTTTGTTTTGAAAACTCTGCCTCTTCAAATAAATCTCTTTCTGTTGTATAGAACGAGATTCTGTCAAAGACAGTCTATTTTTGAATAAAAATAAAAATGTAATAATAAATAAGCAGAGCAAAATTCTTATTATATATTCATTTTGAGAATAACTCTCCCAAAGAAACAAAAATAAGCTTGAAGAGAGTATGAGAATACCAGCACAGGGAAGCCCCTAAATCTACTAAAGTAATAGTTAAACAGGTATCTTCGTATCTTTGGGCTTTCAAAAGCATGAGCCCGTTTGCTAAGTGCTTTCTCCAGCCATAACAAATGTAAGTGCGCACGGAATCGCTAAATATACCGAACGCCCACATTCCCATTGCGCATAAGTTGGTGTGATGACAAGACAAACTGTTAAACACATCACGAGAAAAGCGGTAGTAATTGGAATGCGCCTTCCTAATTTATCAGCGTAAAACCAAGAATTAAAAGCTCCCAAAGGACGAATGGTCACATCATTGATGTGAAAATAATGCCCATTTTGTCTTAGGTTCTTATGGAGTGCAAACACAGAGAAAACAGTACTAATGAATGAACAAACATATCTGTCCACTCGAGACGGTTTGTGCCTGCAATCAGCATAAGGTTTGGGTGTGTACCAGATGGTTTTGAGCGTCTCGGGTAATGGGGTGTCGATGACACGAAGCCGATGTCGTAAATCCGTAAGATTGCTCTTGTTTGTTTTGATCTGAACGGCTGTCTCCTCGTGTGTTTTCAACGGTCAAAAGTTTAATTGTAACTTCGTGAGATATGATCATTTTTAACAAAGCTCATATTTTTGTCTTGGTGGTCTCAATCTCATTTCTTTTCACAAAACGAATACTAAACAGCCTAACTTTTTATGAATGATTTTTTTCAGCGAACCTATTTTCTTGTCAACGGGCAACACGACAGCTTCTTCCAGAAAGCTCTGTTTGTTTTTTTTTTGTTTTGAATGTTTCAAGTAATTGTTCTATTCTTCCATTACAGATTTATTAATTCTTAAAAGAAATTGCAACTCTTTCTTCTGTATATTCTTGTTTGAATCGTTGAGCCCTTTTTCTATTATGTTCTTTATTTTTTGCTGCGTTTTTAGAGAGTTTTGAAACAAATTTTTTAATACTTTTAATTAGAAAATTAGTCATATTTAATAATTCATGAAACTCATTAGTTACGCTTTGAGTCTTGGGAGAATATTCTAAGATACTTAATCCAGCAGAGACAGAATTGGCAAAGATCTTTCTAATTTCTAATAAATGCACTTAAATATTGTATATATTTCTACATTTTTTAACAAATTTTCACGTCTCTATTGTCTATTGCCTCCTATGATCGGCTTTATTGAGAAAACAATAAGCTTTCAAATTTGATTAACGGAGAAAATATCATTCAACCAGGATAGAAAGTTTTTTAACTGTCCAAATATCTAGGGATCTAGGAGAAAATGGGAATAACGCAACATCTGATGATATAGAGCCGCTCTTTGCGAGCTAGATCTCTACCCCGATCTCATATGTCTTCAGATTTTTTACAATGAAAGAACTGTGTTTTAAATTCAAACATGCATTTGCACCCTTGTGTATCCCAATAGGGTGGATCGAGTGTTTCTTCTCTCCATGATATTTCTAGCACTTTCTTGATCATCTGAGAATTAGTAAAATATCTCTATTTTTTCATCTCAAAGCAACTGCTAGATTACAGCTAATGTATCTTTTGAGTACCACCTTTAATACCACCTATTGCTTATAAATCATATAATAATACTCGTTCTACTTTTTATTAAAGAAGGAGATGGATTGATTTCAATAAATCTTAGATTTAACGTTATATTGAGCTCTGGAATAAAAATTAAAATTCTTTCCAAATGTTTTTTTATCTATATTTAAATGATCTAATGCATGAAAAATCAGACCCAAACTGATTACCAAAGTTTCCCAATGAAATTTTGAGAGAGTTCAAAGTCGCTGCTTTTATGTAAGCCAGATAAATAGATCGATTGCTAATGGAGATTGTTCAATGATAAAATCATTTCCCATTCAATGGGACTGGATTAGACAACAAATAGTTAAAGAAAACTCGTCTAAAACAATCTTTCCTTTAAATTTTTTTCATCAAAATTAGAACTTTAATCCATAAATAAAAACTGATCTGCAATTCCATAGTTTTCCTATAAACAGCGTTTTTAGATAAATAATGTAAACGAAATCTCGAAGAAAAAAAACCTAAGCATTTGTGTTAGCTCTATTCATTGGACCATTTTCCTCCACCGCCTTAGCTGAAACTATAGCCTTTAAAAAACCAATAAAACTTTTACCCAATTAAATTTCTCGATTCTTTTTTCTGCAGCTTCAATTTCTTGATCCATATCAAAAATTAATCCTAATTATCGATCCATACAGGATTCAATATGATTGCCTGTCTCTTAAAAAAAGAACCAGATTCTATCAATAGAGATAAATTATTGACATTTTTACCAACTGCAGCATCACCTACGTCTTGGAGTAAGCATGCTAGATGAAAGTTTTGGAATAAAGATGAAGATGCTTTGAAGTGTCATCTGTCCAATGTAAATCAATCAATGTCTAACACATTTTAGCAAAGATGATTTCGTGATTTATATCAATCTCTGAATTAAACATTGACACTTAAGGAGAAAAACTACTCGTTGTCAAGAGAAAATCTGAACCAATCTTAAATCTGAACCAACTGATATAAATCCGATAACTCGATATAAATCTGAACCAACTGATGTAAATCTGAACCAACTCGATATAAATCTAGACCAACGATATAAATCTGAACCAACTCGATATAAATTAGACCAACTCGATATAATCTGAACCAACTCGATATAAAGAAAATTATACATCAAACGGTAACGCACATCAAACAGTAACGCTTTTACCTCAAACAGTAACGCTTTTACACTCAAGCTAGTAACGACATGTATATATAGAAATAGTTTTAGTCTTTGATGTAATTTGTCCTTAAAACCCTGTGATATGTGGATAACTTTTTTATATCGAGGTTGGTTCGATTTATATCGAGTTAATTCAGATTAATCGAGTTGAATTCAGATTTTTATCGAGTTGGTTCAGCTTTATATCGAGTTGAATCAGATTTATGTCGAGTTTGTTCAACATATCAATTGAATTTAAGATTTAAATCAATTGTTCAGATTTATATCGAGTTAATTCGAATTTCTCTTGACAACGAGTAGTTTTTCTCGCGAAAGTGTCGATGTTTAATTCGAGAGATTGATATAAATCATGGGAAATCATCTTTGCAAAAACAATAGATCATTTGATTGATTTCATTTGGACAGTAAGCACTTCTAAATATCTCTACTTTTATTCAAAACATTTCATCTTAACATGCTTACCTCACAAAGGATCTTAAAGTTGATATTAACAGTAAAGTAAAAATATCGATAATTTATCTCTATTGATAGAATCTAGTTCTTTTAAGGGCAAACAAGACAATGACATTGGAATCCCGTATGAATCGATACTAGATTAATTTTGATATGGATCTGACTGAAGCTGTCGAAAATAATCAAAAATTAATTTTGGAGAAAACATTGGTACAGCTATAGGTTTTAAAGCATATGTGGAGGAAAAATCAATGAATAGAGTTTATAACAATCTTAGGTTTTTTCTTCAAGTTTCGTTTGACTATTTATCACAAAGGCATTGTTATAGAAAACTATGGAATTGCAGATCAGTTTATTTATGGACAAGTTCACAATTTTGATGACAAAATTAAAAGGAAGATTGTTTTAGACGGAGTTTTCCAACTTCTTGTGTCTAATCAGTCCCATGATTAAAAGTGAACATCATTGAAACAATCTCCATTAACCAATCGATCTATTTATCTGAGCATTATATCAGCAGCGACTTTGAACTCTCCTCAATTTCATTGGGAGGCTTTGCACGGTCAGTTTGGGTCTGATTTTCATGCATTAGATCATTTAAATGTAAGATAAGAGCATTTGGGAATTTTAATTTTAATCCAGAAGCTCTATACAGTAAATTAAAGATTTATTGGAAATCAATCCCATCTCTAAACTATTTTAATAAAAGTAGTGTGAATATTATTATATGATTTATATAATAATTAGTAAAAGTGGCACTGGAAAAGACTACATTAGCTGTTAATCTAGCAGTGCTTTTGAGTATGAAAATAGAGATATTTTACTATTGACTCAGATGATCGAAGATGCTACGAAGTTGCTTGTGGAGAGAAGAAAACCTCGAGATCAATTCTATTAGATACACAGCAGTACAATGCATGGATTTGCTTAAGATACAAGTTCTTTCCGCGTAAAAAATATGAAGACATAGTTATAGATGCACGGAGTGGGTCTGCTCGCAAAGAGCAGCTCTATATATCAAATCTGTGCGTTATTCCCATTTTCTCCTAGATCTAGATATTTGGACAGTTAAAAGAGCTTTCTATCACTGAATAAATCGTACTATATTACAATTGAAAGCTTATTGTTTTCTCAATATAAAGCCGATCATATAGGCACAGACAATAGTGACGCAGAAAGACGATAAAATGTAAGAACATATCTAATATTGGTACATTCTAAAATGAAGATCTTTGCCAATTCTGTCTCTGCTGGATTAAATATCTTAGAATATTCTCACAAGATCGGCAACTATGAGTTTCATATTATTAAGTATATGATTATTGGTTTTCAACAAAAGGATAAAGTGGTTATTCAAACTACTCTAAAAACATGACAAAATGAATTAATGAAGAGAACAATTCCAAAAACAAGAATATACAGAAGAAAGAGTTGCAATTTCTTCATTTGAAATTAATAAATCATAATGGAAGAAAATAGAACATTATTGAACATTCAGGAAACCAAAAAAACAAAACAGGCTTTCTGGAAGGCTTCTTCGGCAGGTTCTTCAGAAATATTCGTTGAAAAAAATATTTCCAAAAGGGATGGGCTTTTGGTGTTCACGTTTTTGGAAAAGAAATTGAATTACACCTCATGGGTTAAAACCAATCGACCTGCTTCTCTGTCTAAAATGACTATCAGGGATCTTCAGACCCTTTGTATTCATCCTGCCAAGTCCGCAATGGTCTCAAACTTCTAACATGAGCTGCACAATACATCTCAAGGACTTGTTTTTGTCTTTCCAAATCCTGCCGTTGATCTGATTGGAAACACGAGCATAGCAAAGCGTTTTCTATCTATCTTTTCAGTGCGAGAACAAGATGGGGCGCAAGGCAGATAAAGGATAACGTCTTTGTCCTCCCGCTGTTCTTTCGGGAACAAGGCGACTCTCTTTTTCCATCGCCTTAATGTGCGCATTTGACACTCCAAGAATACGACTGGCTTCTCTGATACTCAATAACTTATCCAATTGGATAACTATATACAAGTTTAGATAGGTTTTAAAACGCAGTTATTACCC
>NZ_JAVHWZ010000011.1 GCF_035607555.1 Candidatus Bealeia paramacronuclearis
AATTACGCCATCCTTTGAGGAGGGAATTCAATCCAGAGATTACGAATTCCAAGCTTTTGCCTTGATTGCGCTTCGTGAGCTTTCGGATTTTGTCCTTAGCCTTACGGATTGCAGCTTTGGCGGGAGCTATGGACCCCGTTTTCGAGATAGTGAACCCGAGGAACTTCCGTTTATGGACAGAGTCACAAGCGCTTTTCGACTCATTCACCTTGAGTTTGAGTTTCCTTTCAATGAACAGGCGCGTTGACTCAAAGACCCGCTTAGCCGCAGGGAGAGAGTGCACGTAGATGTTGCAATCGTCTGCGTAGCGGCAAAAGCTATGGCCTCGGTTTTCAAGCTCCTGATCCAGGTCATGAAGCATGACATTGGATAAGAGGGGAGAGAGGGGACCGCCTTGAGGCGTTCCTTTCACCGTCTCAATCTTGATGCCATTATCCATGATACCGGATTTGAGGAAACGACGTATCAGTTTGAGGACTTTCTTGTCTTGGACTTTGCTGGCCAGACGGCTCATAAGCCGATCATGGTTGACGTTGTCGAAGAAGGCTTCCAGGTCAATGTCTACCACCCAGACCTTGCCATCCTGCACATATTGACTGGCCTTTTGGACAGCTTGATGGGCAGATCTGCCAGGCCTAAAGCCATAGCTTGAGTCTGAAAAGCCTGGATCGAGCAACGGGGTCAGGACTTGCACGCAGGCCTGTTGTACCATACGGTCTAAGACCGTGGGGATACCGAGCTTGCGTGTTTTCCCATTCTCCTTAGGGATATCCCGTCTCAAGACGGGTTGGGGAGGATAAGTTCCAGCCAGAAGCTGTTTCCTCGTCCTTTCCAGGTAAAAGTCAAGACGACTCTCAATGTCCTGGATTGATTTGTCATCAATGCCAGGGGCTCCTTGGTTGCGTTTGACTTTTGCAAACGCAGCCCGGAGGTTTTCAATGGAACAGAGTGGCTCCATCGTAGACGGTGTCAAGTATGGCAGTTCCTGCTCTGCAAAATGAGTGACAGACCCCTCGACGTCCTGGAATCGGGTACCGCCGTCATCGCCAGAGTCGTGGGAGATGGTGTTGCGCATCGTTTGCTGTCTCCTATTCATTCAAAGTTTCAGTTGCTTCCTTGATTAACCAATTCGGGCCTTCCTTCCCCATAAAGGGAAGTACTACGCCCTCTGCTGACTTCTTGAGCCTCATAGGGACATCATTGCTGGCGTCCTTGCTCTGGAAAGCACAGAGCGAAACTCAAGATCTCCCGCGGTAAGACGAGAAGGTTTCGCAAGGCCATGCTGGATTTACCTCTATGCACTTCTGCCTGAAGACGGGCTATTCTGTGTAATGCCAGGTTGCCCAGCCATAAAAGCCTAATATCCAGTTTCTGTTCGTCACAGCCTTGTTTTGCCATCGGCTTCCTTCAGCATAGACTCTCACAAGCTACACCTTGCCTAGGCTAAGGACCGCATCAGGTCAGCCCTCGGGGACTTTCACTCCTTACCTTCTCGCCATGCACGGCGTCACATAAGACGGAGAGTTGATTTCAAACTCACGTCCTGCACGGATGAGAGATTTCTCAAGTTGTCCAGCGTACTTGACAACGGCTTGTGCCTTCTCAAGATCAAAGCGGGGATCAATCTCATCCATCCAGGGATTCTTCTCAACCCAAGCCTGAACGGCCGGATGAAGATCCATTTCAGGTTCCACCATGTGAGCTGAATCAACTTGATTCCAATTGATTCTTTTGGGTTCACCTTGAGAAGAAGATCCTCTTGTTTTTGGGGAGACCACCGGTTGGTTGCCAATCCAGTGCAGGGTGGCGGTCGCCTTCATCAGCTCTTCATCGGCCGCGACTTGCGCATCCAGATCCCCGGATTCATAAGCGGCCTTTTTAGCCATCTTGGCGGCCTTAAGTTCAGCTTCAGCACCTTGCTTCATACGCATGAGCGCATCCGTGCCCATTTCGTGCGCGGTTCGAGATGAGGTCTGCGCCATCTCTTGCCAATATTGGCTTTCTTGGGCCATCTGCACCATCTCGGCTTGCATTTGCGCAAGACGGTTTTCGTAAAAGGCTTTTTCCTCCAGAGAGAAACCGGCATCGTTTGCGGGCGCTTCTGTTGCGGAGGTCACTTCTGAATGATCAGATTCAGAACCGAATGATTCGTCTGGACTTCCACTCTCAGGCTCTTGTGAGCTCATATCACTTTCCAGACTCTGCTCTTGCGCATGCGCGCGGGCGAGGAGTTCGTCCAGTGTTTCGTTTTCGTTGATTTCTTGTGTCATGCGTTTTCTCCTTGTTAACCGTGATGAACTGCATCTGGATTTTTGAGGATGCAGTAAATACAATCGTCGTAGACAAACCGGAACGGCACTCCGTGATAAGAAAACCGTGTTCCGGAATTGGGTTTAAAGAGTACCCAGTCCCCGAGCTCTGGCGACTTCCAATTCTTGAGATGCTCGTCTTTGTAAACTTCAGCACCCTTGCTCATGACAAGACCAACCATGCTTTTGTAGATGTCCTCTTCGCGGATCTTTTCAGGAATGGTGATACCTCCTTCGGTTTCGGCATCGCGCACAAAGAGTTTCAGGAGCAACTGAGATCCTAACGGTTCAGGAATGTCGCCATTGAGGTGTTCTTTTAAATCGTCATAGTTATTTGAGAGAAACATGTGTTTTCCTTTCTAGGCGACGTGAGTGTTTTGAGAATACAGTTGCGCAGTGAGGGACAGAGAACGCGGCAAATTTTCTTCAGCGACAATCCGCGGATCAGAGATGACGGCTAAAAGATCACGTTCGTCGATAAAAAGCAGTGTCACATCACGAATCATGACTTCCGTGCCATATCCTTTTTTGAGCATCACAAAGTCACCCACTGCATAATCATTGGAAGTGGTAAGCGGGCCTTGAGAGACGACGAGTCCCAAGGCATAAGGATGCTTGTTATTCGCCGCAATCCTTGGTGGCAAATAGACGAGTTGCGTTTTGCCGCGATGGTTCTTGATTGAGTGCACTTCCGATTCTCGTCCCCAAATCTTGATACAAACAAATCGTCCCTGTGGCACGGGCGGCTCAAACCCGAGAGCTTGTTCGACGTAGCGTTTGGCAGCGTGCCGTTCATGGGATTCAATCCGACTCATGAGGTCCTCGTGTGTGTTGGGGAGAGTTGTCCGCTCTCGATTGCTTCAGATTCTTTTGCAATCAGATCTCCAGCCACTTGCAATCCTTCTAAAAGACCTGTGTGAAACCGATAGTCGTCATAAGAGTCGCATCCGCCGGAGGTGACATAGAGTGCGAGACGGTCTCTCTGCACTTGCAGATTTTTAAGAAGATTTCCCAAAACATCCTGAATCATTTTTGTGGCCTCTTGCTCAGTGGTTTAGGTCTTCCAGACGCAGTCGATTCGCCAAGACGAATTTTCGCAACACCGCCCATGGCAAGCTTTCGAGGACGGACGGGTTTGCGAGACGACAACGCCTCTGTCTCCAGCACGTCTTTAATGACCGCATTGGGCGTTAAGGTGCGGGTTGTGCGCGCTGACTGAGAACGAGAGACACGTGTCTTTGGTGCACTGCGAGGCATGACTTCCGCCTCAAGGACATCTTTCATGACCTTGTTCACAGCCGCTTTGCGGTTTGCGAGCGCACTACCACCGCCCCCTGTTTTCCGGCGTTCAAAGCGTTGTGGTGCGCTTGTCTTTGTTTTGGGCGTTGAGGGCTTTGATTTCATAAGACTTCTCCGTCTGGATTCATGTGGTGTTCGATCGCAACATCATCTTGCTTCAGCTGCGCAATAATGAGGTCCGTCTGGTTCTTCTCATGGGCGATCGCAGCCTTGTTCTCTTCTTTGATAACCTCTGTCTGGAATTTCATTTGTGCCTTCAACTTTTCCATCATGGCCTTGATTTCGGCTTCTTCCAGCTTGCGTCGACTGGCTTCGGCCCGCTCTTGGATATCAATTTCTATGAGCTGTTGCGGATCGATAGGCTGAGGCGCTTGTGGTTGTGTGTCAGCAGTTTCAGTTAGGGAGTTTGCCACCATGAGTGCGACCTGATTCTGCACAGCTGGTGGAAGATCCTGATTCAATGGCAACTCAACACCTGTCATCATCTGCATTTGGAGCGCGTAGAGCTGCGCTTGATGCTCGGCAATGTGAGCCATGAGTACTGGAGAGAGCTGTGGGTTTTGTGCCAAAAACGCTTCGTGCACTTGAATGTGGGCGACATGGTTTTGCCACGGGGCCACACCCAGAGATGCACCGGAAAGGGCGCGCATATTCTCAGAAACGGGATCGAGTGGTGTTCCAGAATCTGGCGTGATCAAAACTTCATCGATATTCTCGATTCCGAGAGTCCGACAGATGCGTTCATAAACGGCGTGCTGGTTAAACAGCTGTGGTGCGGATTGTGCCAATTTTAAAAGCTCCTGGGCTCTTGCAATGCGTTGGGTCTGTGTGGAAAGACCAGAATCCGCTGTCGGTGAGATGACGTGATTGAGTTGGAAGTCTTGCGCGCTGACATAAGACATCTCTCCCTCACGGGAGAAGAACATTGGATCTTCTGTTAATGTTCCACCCCAGAGCTGGTAAAGCAGAGTCAGCTCTTGAGATAAAGACTCCCTCAGTCCACGCAGCATCGCCATCTGAAGGCGACCGGAGACATCCAGATGCGCTAACGTAGTGCCCACAGGTGTATTCGCGCTTTGGTCAGCAATCTGATGATCGATACAAGATGCGAGCTCCAGCGTCTTGCGGGATAAGGTATCGTAAAGATCCTTAAGCACCATAGAGGGTTCCCCGTATGGCAAGGGAATAATTGAGCTTCGTAGGTCTTTTCCATAGACTGGGATTGAATGGAATTCCCCAGGTCCGATCATCTTGTCATTGTTGGCAATATCGATGTTGCCGGCAATCAGTCCTCCTGGGAAGTTCGAGAGAATGCCTTTGTCAATGAGTTGACGCAACAGACTGGTCAGAGCGGTGGAGTTGCCGCCTAAAAGCTGGGCATATCCAAGCCCATAATTCCCAAGCCCAGGTAACAAAGTGTACTGGACAAAATAATTGATTCTCGCAAAGGTGGTGTCTTCTGGTCGCCAATTGCGGCGAATCGACAAGATCTGTCGACTTTCGGGAAGTAAGGTCACGATGTAAGGTTTTGCGATGGATTGCGCGTCATCACTCTGATCTTCGTCAATCGTCAAAAGACTATAGCTTTCCCAGACCGTTAAATAGTCAGTCGGACGTTCTGAAGTGGATGCGACTCCATCTAGATTCCGAATGGCATCATCAATGGGGGAATCCAGCAAATCATCAGATTCTATATCCAGGTCAACCTCGCGATAGAATCCGTATTGCTGCCTGAGCTGTAGATCCTGTCGAGACAAGTTCAAAATATGCGTAATGCGATCGGATGCGGTCAGGGACGATGTCTCATTATCAATCAGGAGATGCTGCGGCCGGATAAATCTCGCCGTTGGGCGTTGTGTTAAAGGATCTGTATAGACTTTCTTAAAGGCGGATCCCAAAAGAATAAGATAGAAAAGCATACGCCGCGAATCAACGTAGTAGTCCGAGTCAACAGAGGTGAGCTGCCAGTTTAAGAACTGCTCAACGCGTTCTGCGCAATCCTCAAAAAATGCATCTGATCGTTTGAATGTCTTGATCTTGGCAGGTCCTTCAGCAGGGAAAAGCTCGGCTTGTGCCAACGCGTAAAACTGCAAACAGGCTTGCATCAAAGTGGTATCAAATGCACCTGTTGCCTGCGCAAAGGGCAGCTTGTCAACGGTCTCCCACGACAGCCCCAGATTCTGGATGGCCGATTGGATCTGTTGCTCCCATCCCTCACGAGACGCCTTGTCTTCGGAAATGCCACGAATTAAATCGGTGACAACTTTGTCTTGAGAGGCTTCTGAAAGTTCATCGGTAATGTCATCCCAAAATCCATCGGTGTCCTCTTCCTGTTCTTCTTCAAAAGGAACATCGACGTCATCAAGTGGGAGTGATGTGTCATCAAAGTCATCTCCATTGGGAAATGCAATGACGTTTGTAGCGTCTTGGTCATTACCGTAAAATGTATCACGTTTGTGCATACGACATCCCCTCGCCAAAATACGAGATTCAAGAAATTAAATAATATGGGATGTCTTGGCGGTGATTAAATCACAGATCTCAACGGTATGCAAATTTGTGATGAGAAGAGAAAAAGTCGAGTGTTTCTGGGAATCACAAGATCAGTTGTGACGACCTTTTGTGTGATCTTCGACCTCTAAAACGTCGCGAGATGTGACCACAGATTTTTCACCGGCAATGGCATTTGTCGGTGTCTCCAGAATGACTGTTTTTGATTCAACAGGTTGTATGTATTCTTTGTGACAAGGACAGATGACTTTTGTGACTTTATGATGCTCTGTTCCTTTGAGTGTTTGATGCTCTTCGTGAGAGATAATTTGTACACATTCTGGCTGATGCGCACATCCGGCAAGTGCAGCCGCAACCAAGCCAAGAGCAGCAATATGTTTAGGTGAGAGTTTCATGTGAAAGGCTCCTTGATATGATGTTTCTCGTGATCCAAGTGTAACGAAGAACCGGACACGCGGTCAAATCACTCAAGGCGTCTTTTGGGTGTCCTTGAGAACAGTGAGCCTCTTCTCATCAAGTCCCGTCATCTGCGCGACAAATTCAATTGTTTGTCCGCTTTGCAGAAGAGCTTTTGCGACTTCAATTTTTCCCTTCTCAAGACCTTTCTCGAAGCCTTCTTTTTTGCCTTTTTCAGATGCAGCCAAGAGAACGTCTTGCGAGTGAACAGCCTCTTTGAGATAGGCAAAGTAAGTATTGCGCTCTTCATTGGACATATGGATGACAGCCAAGCGTTCTGCAACCTTCTTCATCACAGGTGATTGGAAAGAAGGGAGGACTTCGGAGTGCTTCATCATGTAAAGCCATTCATCGAGTTCATGTTGCACCTGATCGTTAAAACGCGGCAGCGAGATAATGAAGTACTCCGGAAACACGTTAGGTGTCTCAAACATGATGAGCCCCTGATTGGCGATCTTCACGTTGACAGGATGTGTGGTGTCAATTTCATGAAAGATCGTCTGTCCATGATAGAGAGGGGATTTCATGGTCTGCGTTGCAAAATAAAGCAGACTGATATGGAAGACTTTTTTGATGCTGGTGTAGTCCTGATTTCCAGAAATACTGTCCACGATGAGCCGTGAAGAATTAAAACACGCTTTGTGCAAAAAGTTGGGTGTAAAAGAACGTTCGATCTCCACAATGTATTTATTGTCGTCTTTGTCTTGCACGACAAGATCCGCGATACTGCGTTTGAGATCAAAGGACTCCTTGTTGGACTCACTGTCGAGAAGGGCATTAATGGTGACAGGAGGATATCCCTGTGTTTGCAGAAGAGTCGAGATAAACCTTTCGATAATCTCATAATCGCCCTTGTTCTTGAGGATGTACTTAATCGCGTAATCGAAACTGATGAGAGGTTTGTCTGACATCGTCTGTCTTGCCTTTTTGTCGTTTATCTATGGACTGACTGTACGGAGGTTACGATCTCTTGTCGAGGTGAAACACGCGCATTGCAGAGTATCTCTCTCGAGAGCAGTAGTGAGCCAGAGTCATGTTGCAAAAGCCTGTTGCATAATCGGCGAATATCGCAACAGGTTTTCGCAACACGCAAGAGCGCAGTTTTGCTGAGGTGATTTTTTGTTGCAGAAACGTTCGTTTTTGCAACACGATCTCAGA
>NZ_JAVHWZ010000012.1 GCF_035607555.1 Candidatus Bealeia paramacronuclearis
GGATATGAAAGGCCTCACACATGGCTTTCGTTGTGTCTATTTTGAGGAAGTCCGACGACATCTGAGTGTGGACGCAGCGCATGTTTATGGGGGCTTTCTCGCGACGCTGACGGCGTTTTGCGAGGAACAGCAGATTCCTTATCAGGGAGTGCCCGTGGGTACTATTAAGCGCCACGTGACGGGCAAAGGAAATGCCAGCAAAACCGCAGTCCAAAGTGCTCTCACTGCCCAAGGGATCCCGTTTGCGGATGAGAATGAGGCCGATGCCCTGGCTCTTCTGATGACGGTGGGTCATTTCGCTCACTCTGTGTCTTTTGCTCCTGTTCCTGACGCTCTCGATCTCGCGCAGATTGATTCAAAAACACATAATAGGAGATCAGAGCAGACGCCTGCCTTTTTGTTTCCGGAAAACAGTGATACTGTTTGAGAAAATTCATCTGAGCTTCTGTCGGTGGATGAATAATTTCAAATTGATGGTCATAAGGAACATATTTTCCACCTTTTTCTCGCAAGACCTGTGATCCTATTGTAATACATTCTTGAACCGTCCCGAGAAAATGCCAAAGCTCTGTATTTCTGACAGTCAGATGCGTAGTGGTATCGCTGATAAGCTCAATCATACAAAAAGTTTGATCACCAGCGGCGACATAGCGACCTTGCTCAACACGTGTCCAGAGAATGGCTGGAACGTTCGGGTCTTGTCCGCGTTCGAGATAGGCACGTATTTTCTTCTTGTATTGTTGCCGTTCCCATTCGACCGAGTCTGCAATGGTTTTCGTCTCTCTTTGTTGTTTTATTTCATGGGAGAGTTCTTCTTTTGTGAGAAGACGACGACGTTCCATTTCAAACTGACGCATTTCAAATTCTTTGATTTTCTGGATCTCGCGTTCGTGCCGGACACGTTCTTTTTCTTCCCTCTTGCGTTTGGCGGCCTCAAAATCATAACCACATAAAGGACACTTTAATGCGACTTTGGGAACCTTCTGTTTGCACTTGGGACACTTGTGTTTGGGAAGAAGATCGACCTTAGCCTCAATGGATCCGTGCTTGAGAATACTGAGTCCAAAGTCAAGAACAATGCAATCGGACTTCTCAAGATGAGGATAGACTTTCGAATCCAGATGACGCAATCCGCGTCCAATCATTTGAATAAGAGCTGTATGTGTTGCAAGTCCTCTGAGAATTATGATGCAGCTGGTGGGTGGAAAGTCCCATCCTTCTGTCAGGACGTTGGCATTTGATAAGACTTGCGTCTGTCCGTGCATGAAATCGTGAAGCACTCTAGCGCGATCTGCGCGAGAATATCCGCCATCAATATGATCAGCAACGATTCCCGCGTGTGTAAAGGATTGCTGAACGTCCAGTGAATGATCAACGCGACTGCAAAATACGATGGTTTTGCGTCCGGAAGCCTGTTTCTTCCAATGCTGGACTACAGCGCCCAGATCCACAACAGACATACACGCATCAATTCGTTCTTCATGAGATTCTGGATTTGCTCCTAAATCAATCAGCTCGCGAATCTTTTCTTGTGCCTCGGAGTGAATCACAAAGGTTTTAGGATAAAGAAGATGACCGGAAGCCACTAGTTCTTCAATTGCAATCTGATCGGCAATATTGGTAAAGAGTTCAGCGAGAGTTTTGTCATCTTCACGTGTGGGTGTTGCGGTCATGCCTAAGAGCAGAGGTGGTTTTTTCTGTGTTTTGACCTTTGTGATGATTTGCTTGTAGGTGGGCGCAACACTATGATGGGCTTCATCGATAACCAACATGTGAAGATCTGGTAATTTCTTTAATGATTGCGGTTTGGAGAGGGACTGCACCATGGCAAAGATCACCTGACCGGAGAAGTCTTTTTGTTTCCCGTTAACAACAGAACAAGACACATCTGGAGCAACCTGCTGAAATTTCAGATAGTTCTGCTCCAGTATTTCATCGGTATGCTGAAGGATCAGGCATCTCTTTCTCTTGGAGAGAAAAGATTTCACAATAAACGACAACATAATGGTTTTGCCCGCACCAGTCGGTGCGACACAAAGAGTGTTCCCTTGTTCTTTCAGGGCTGCAATGGCTTTGTCAACCATCTGCTGTTGGCGCAAACGCAGTTCAATCATCGCGCATCACATGATTTTTCGAGATCTCTTGTCAAATGAAAAGTTATGTGTGAAGGCTGAATCGGAACTCGGGAACCCGAAGGCTCCCGAGGGCAGAGACACTGTTGCGTGAGATCATGGGGATGATGAAAACGCAGCAGTGTCACATTTTCTCTCGCTCGAACGAGGCTGAGATGAGAGCAATGGCGTTTTTTGTAGAGCTCTTTCTCTTCGGGATAGAGATGTTTGAGCGTGTATTGCCAGAGATGCTTTTGCAAATCCGCAGGACAGGCGGAAGAGGTCGCGGCTCTCGATCTTTCCACTAAAAACCAGGGAGTCCGACTTGTTCTTGATAGACCAGCCGATCAAGAGCAATGGGATCGCGGCCTTCTGCACTCTGTTTCTGGCACTCAATTTCGGAGAGAAAGCGAGACTCTGGGCCAGACATAGCGATGGGCATAAGACAAAACTGTCGGACATTCTGGGTTTACTGATTTGGGTCTGTTCATGAGTGGTTCCTGTGTTTGAAAACAGATAATATTTAACGAATGAGTGTGCTTCCTTTGGGGACTGCGGTGACGTGCTGTCCGAATATCGATTGAGGCAACGCACATAGTGTTTAAAAAGGAACGCATCATTGTGTTTCTCTCGTATCTTGACAGTGCTTTGGGTTGTAAATGCACTGGCCATCTGGATGATTCATGACATACGGATAAGACTTGACGCCATCAGGGCTGAAGAGCTTGACGTGAATTGCAGGCCTTGCATCCGAGAAACCGGTAGAGGTCATCCATCTTGGGAGAGACCGGCCAGTCCTGAATACCGCAGATCCGTGCCAGCTTCTTGGTCTTATCCAGCTCTTCATTTTCTTCTGAGGATCGGGATCATTAATCCGCATCTTCTCGACAATACGACCTTGTGGCGTTTCCCAGATGAGAGGCAGTAAATGACGGCTTCGTGGTTTCAAAGTCGGTCTTGCTTTCCACCCGCAGAGACGTGTTGTCATAGAGTCCTGGTCGCAAACCAGCCTCCTGTTGGGAATCATGTTGAGTGCGTAAATCGGTCATACTTTGTCTCCTTTCATGCTGTGGGGCTTTCCAAGTTCTCTCGAAAAGCCCGGTGTTAAAATTAAAATGTCGCTGCCCCCTTGACTGTCAGGCGGACTGTCAGCCGTATTCGGAGGAGAGCTGCAAGATCCACCAAGCCGAGATTCCCGAGATCTTCCAGAGTGCTGCGAAACTCGCTGTCGGTGAGTTTTTGCACACGGAACGATGCGGTGTTCAGGCAATCGATGAGGTCTCGTTATGGTTGCGGTTTAATGGCCGTCAGCACATTGTCACGCCGTCTTGCCAGAAACTCGCTTTTCCGCTTGGTAGTTTTCGTAGTCTGATCGCCCAAAATAAAGCGATAGGATTTCTCAATCAGTTGACAACATGGATCATGGAATATTCCTTGCTAAAGATCCTTTTGTGACCGTAAAGCCATTGCTTTCACCACACGCTCACATCTCAATACACTCTTTCGACAACGATGAATCTATCGCGCTCTTTGGGTGAATTGCGTCTTTCGACAAATAGCCGGCGTGATCCAAGTGCTGAGATCCTGCGTTGTCGCTATTTTTGAATGGCGCGGAGAACTTTCGCGCTGTTCTTCCGTTTGTGTGTCATAGTCCTTGACGCAACAGCGTCTTCCATGTCTCAAACGATTGCAGTGTGATGGCGATGGCCCAGCTGACCTCGCCGTGATGGGACGATTGCGCCTTCATGCCATGTGTCAGAAGAAGTTTCTATGCTCGCAAAGTCTGACAAGTGTGAAAGCTCAACGCATGCTCCTCTTGAGCCGCTTCCAATAAGACGTGTTGCGGCTTCAACCTTTTCGATCTCTGCACCAACGCCAAGGCCTCCTGTCATATGTGCAGATCGACGCGTGCTGCTGTTGGTGATTTCGAGTTGCTGTAGAGATCCGCAACAGGAATTCTTGCGCAGGACTGGTTTCTCAAACACAACCTCTGCCTCTAAAAAGCAAATTCAGCAAAAGTCCCTTGACATATCTGTCGCGTAAGCTTCAAAAATATCAGGCGTTGATAACGACAGCTCAGCAGAATGGGATCCAGAATCTTCACCATGCGATGGCGTCCGATGAGTAACATTCTGGCGTGTTGAACATCTCCATTTGAACTGACCATCCTCATGAGACATGACATAATCGATACCGGCTGGAACGCACCGTATAAGAGGCCTCATCCTGCAACAAAAGAATATACCGTCGTTTTGCTTGGATGCTCAATGCAGCCTTGCTACTCCCAGGCCCTTGGTGTAGAATTTCTGTAAAGACAACGCCTGAGGATTTTCTGCCCGGCAAGTCTGGGATCACTGTGCCGCTAGGGCCTACGTTAATGTCAGAAAGTTCGTGGCCGCCCTGTCGTCCTTCGACAAGATTCGCAGAGAAAACCCGCCAAAGCAATGGCACCTGCCAACGGATAAGACCTGATAGCAGCCTTTAAATACGCATGAATCTCGTAGACTAAAAAGACGAACATCGTCCGCAGACGTCTTCATAAAGTCTTGGAACGTAATCATCCAAAAGCGACGCACTCTCGACCCTGAGATGATATCGTTTGCCGGACGACGCCTTCTTCAGCAGTTTTTGGAGTCTTCTTGTGGCGTGGTGAGGAGCACTTTCACAGGGCTTTTGACCAGTCCTCCTCGGATCGTGATCATCATCAGTCTCATCGAAGCCTGACCAATAAGTGCCGGCCAGATTTCTCCTCAAAGAGACGATCATCACCTTCAAAGACTTCATCAGGAGTGAGAGATTCTTCTTCGGTCAAGCTGTGATTTCAAAAGATTCCTCCCTTTGGCGACTAACGGTTTGCACAATTTTGTGTTGGCTCGTGTGAAACATCTGAATCGGCACGATTGGTATTTCAACTGGGGCAGGCTCCGGTGAGGTGAATGCACTGTTGTGATTGGTGGCAATGTCTGCAACACCCTGTATTTCGGTGGTCTTGTTTCAGGATCCGCCAACAGAAATTGGCTGTTGAGTGATTGACGCTGAGTCACGATGATGATTTTCGTAAGATCCCCTGACCGCATCCCGACCGCCGGCCATTGCAAAAAGAGTGCCCACAGAAACACCGCTTTGCCGCTTGCCAAAACTGCGCCAGTGAGTGAATCTCCTTGATTGTGGGATAAGGCTGGTGCGCCTTGAGACCAGTTGTCCCAAAGACCCATTCCCATGGCACTTCCATTGTAATGCATGTGCACCATCCCCACACGAATCCAGTCCGCATAAGCCACGTCCGGTGAAATGCGTGACAATCCATTGAGAATGTCCATATCTTGAGACGCGGGAAGCTTCTCGTGAATACGCGGCACGTGAAACAGATGGGCTCTCCAGCTCAGGGATGTCTTCACAGAGATCCTCTTTGAGCTCTTCTTGAGATCCGGATAAACATTTTCCAGGCGTGAGAGGTCTTGTCGATGACATTCTGAAATTGGAGTTCAGTATTCCAGAAGTCCAGCTGACTTGACTGAAAGATTCGTGTTGTGCATTCCTTTTCTGAATTGCCACCTGGTAGACGGGCCTTCCTCTGTTACGAGCACACCCGTCCGGCCTGATGATCAAGACTCTTTGCGGATTGCCCATCAGAAACACAAACTCATCGTAAAGACGCTCAAACGATTTCTACGGAATAGACATCCGAAAGGGAACCACAACTTCAACCGTGGTTTCCGGATAAGCCGACGACACTGTCGTATACCAATACCGCCGCAAATGCTGAACTGGGGGATTTTGAAAATAGGTCTTTAAAAATCTCTTCTGGATACTGAAACCGCTCACTGTGGATGATCAAAGCCGCTAATGCAGTCCTGACATTCCACAGATCCTCACGCCCACGTGTTTTGTTCTGATAACTGCTAGGAAAGACGTTCATGTCCCTCTTCTTCAACACAGCTTTGAGAAAGACAATATTGGGACGTAGAGTTCCGTATCACACAAGATTCGGTTTTTGATCTGTCTCGCACCATTGAGACGATCCTCATAAAAAGCTCTAGCGGTTTCGGGCGTCGCGTATCCCGAACGGAATGAAAGAGGGACATCCGGAACGAAAACTGCGGGTTTGAAAGGCCTTCTTCATCATCGATCTCCAGTCATAATCAAAGGTTTGCCCATTGAGGTGTGCGATATGTCTCAAGCCTAAAGACAAAAAAAAATGAACTGGCAAGTCGAACCTGAGGGAAGAAATCCCGACTTTTTCGTCAAAACTTTGTAAAAAGTCGGGATAAATTCCAAAACACGGTCAAATTTGGAAAATTGAGAGAGAAGATTTTGAGAGCTGAACATAAAAAACAAGGGAAACCAAGCCTTTCAAGTACTTTATTAAACAGCTTTTGAGCAAAAATGACCTCAAAAACTCTGATAAATTCCAAAACTCACTTTTCATCGAAGCAAGTGCTCAAAAAATAGTTTGAAAAAGGCTTTTTCGTGACATTTCAGCAACATTCCTATTTTGAGAGTGAATAATTTTTTCAAGGATTTGAGGCATTTGAAAAAGGGTCAAAAACATACTTTGAAAGCCGCGGAAAGACTAGATCCACAAAAACTTTTCCAGTGTTTCTGCGGGCTGTAGCAAAAGGGTCAAAAACATACCTGAAAGTCATGGAAAACCTCAACTTGTAAAAACTCTTTCAAGTTTCTGCGGCCTACAGCAAAGTGGTGAAAAACATACCTGAAAGCCGCGGAAAACTCTCAACTCACAAAAAACTTTCAATGTTTCTGCGGCCTACAGCAAAAAGGGTAAAGCTGAATATTGGGGCACAAAGTGTTTGCCCTAACAGGGAAGACCGTTTAATCGCGATATTTTGTGATTTGAATTGTAGAAACCTAGGCACTGCTAGTGACCTACCATAAAAAATAAAATAGGCTTTTTAAATTCGTACTTATCAAGATATTGAAGCTTTCACATTTTACACCACGGAAAACTCAACTTACAAAAACTTTCCAGTGCTTGTGGGTTAAATAGCAGTTGTGCCCAGTTTCACTGGCTGAAAATCCGTCTCAGTTAAAATTCTTTTCCAGCTGGGCTGTAGCAAAGGTCGGCATGAAGCCGCAGATATTGCAATGTTGAATGGAATTCCACAAAAACAAGTATTTATTGGCTTCATTTTGTCATATCTATGACAGTTGAAACTGCAGAAACATGCCTGACAAAAAAGAGGACCAAGCGTTCGGAAAAAATTTTGACCCTTTTTTGATTTTTTGACCTCTTTTGTCCTGAGCAGCGTTTGAAAAATTTCTTTCTTAAAGAGATTTGGAACTCCAGAAGTAAAAAACAAATATAAATTTAAATAATATTAA
>NZ_JAVHWZ010000013.1 GCF_035607555.1 Candidatus Bealeia paramacronuclearis
TGACACGTCATCTTGATGATGTCATTGCGGAGCTGAAATCGATCCGGAGAACCAATACGGGGCTCTTGCGAGACTTATCACGCACACTTCACCAGCTGGAGGCGTTAAGAACGCCACGGGTGCTGAACGAGATCCCCTCTCGGCGCGTCGCTTAGCTTTTTCCACGTCCCAATGATATTCTAATTTCAAGGAGATTGTCCTATGAATTTACCACTTCCCCAAAGGCTTGTGCACGCGCCTGTTTTTGAGTCGTTCACACCGCAACGTCGCCGTCCCCACGTGCAGCTTCGCTTGGTGCGGCCAGCGCCAACACCTGAGCCTCAGGTCACACAAGATTCCGTGATGGATCTCATGACCGCGCGGGTCACACAAGAGATTAAAGCCCAAGAAGCGCATCAAGCGCGATTGGCTCAAGATCCCGCCTGGCAGGAGCTTAAGGCAACACTCGCCCGTCGCAAAGCCGAACTTCACGCCCAAGGCCAAAGCGTCTTATCCCAAGAGGATGATGCGGAGGAGGCAATCCGAGACGAGGATGATGATCATAACGATGATTATCATCAAACTTTACGTGAGAATCGCGCCGATTACTACGCGAGCATTCATCTGTCAGGAGCAAGATCATGAATACAACCATCGTGCGTACAACTGGTTTGTCCAGACAAGCCCGACAAGAACGACGTCATTGGATCCATGCGAGCGATGTCGCACCCATTCTTGGCGTCTCTCCTTTCAAAACGGCCTACGAGGTCTTTATCGAAAAGACGATGGATCTGCCGGAATTGGAAGAGGATTCCACAACATCCCAGCAAGAATGGGGATTGCGGTTGGAAGGCTCTATTATCCAAGCCTACAGGGAATCAACGGGATATCACCTTCATATCGGTCGTTGGCCTCAACGTGCGCAAAAAGTCTGGAAAGAAGCCTCTCTGCCATTTCGGGGCACGCCGGACGCTTTGGTTTTAAACGAGAAGGCCTCACGAGATCCTTCTCTCTGGCAACCGGTGCGGGGACTTGAGATCAAAACAACAGATGCGTTTAACGCAAAAGGATGGGGTCTCACCGGAACACGGTGGGACGGATCCGATCTTGAGAGCTGTCCAGTACCTTATCATTACTACATTCAAGTCTTGAGTTATATGATTCTCTTTGATGTGAAAGCGTGGGATCTGGCCGTCTTGATCGGTGGCAATGATTACCGCCTCTATCATTTGGAGTGGCACCAAGAGACCGCGGAGCTCATTCTTGCCACACTCAAAGATTTCTATAACCGGTATATGCGCACTAAAACAGAGCCGCCTTGCGATTACAGCGCACCAGGCGTGCAGACAATTTTGAGTCGCCTTTATACACCTCAGGAAGACACAGAGATCACGCTTGACGATGCGGCCGCCGCAATCGCTTACGAAGCTCACGCGATGTGCCAGTTGTCAAAATCTGCGGCCGACAAAGCCAAAGCTCTCAAAGCACAATTGAGGCATCTCATGAAAACTGCATCCCTGGGATATCTTCCCTGTGGCGGCAGAGTGTCCCTCACTCAAACTCGCGATGGCGCCCATCGCATGACTTTCCGTATTGATCAAGGAGAAGAATAATGACACACCTGACAACTTATACCTCGGCAACACTTCCCAATCCACACGAGATGGACAATGCCTTAAAACTCGCCCAATTTGCAGCACAGAGTGGTTTCTTCCCAGCCTATAAAGGACGTCCGCAAGAAGCTGTCATGGCGATTCTTTATGGACAAAGTCTAGGGCTTGCGTGGGGACAGAGCCTCTTGAATATCACGGTTATCAATGGACGACCCACGCTTTGGGGCGATGCGATGCTCGCTATCGTCAAAGCCTCCAGTGATTTTGAGTATTGTCACGAGACCTTTGACAAGGCCAATAAAATGGCGATTTGTGAGGTCAAACGCCATGGAGAAGCACCTCAGGTCAGGACGTTCTCCTACGAACAAGCACAACGGGCAGGACTCGCCAGCAAAGACAACTGGCGCAAGTATCCCGAACGGATGCTCCAGATGCGCGCGCGGGCTTTTGCGTTACGAGATGTATTTCCTCATTTACTCAACGGTATTTATATGACGGAAGAAATGAGTGGTACGTCACCATTGCCACCACGACAAGAGCCTGTTCCTCAACCTCAAACAGTTATCGCGGTGAAGGAGGAAGAACCTACACTTGAGACTCTGGAGACAACAGAAGAAACGGATTTTGCGGAGTCTCCGGTTACGCCTGAGCCTCAAACACCAGAAAATGATGAAGACAAGACGGCCGATGAGACTCTCAATGACACCAGCGATGGAGATGCTGTTCAAAACGCATCGGCAAAACCGGATAACCTGGCAACGCTGGAGCTCGCACGTCTCAGACGACAGGCTCTTCAGGAACAAAAGCTCAGAAAAATGACGGTCAACATCGAGCGTCACTTAAAACGCGCCACCAGCTAATATGAAACGTAAAGGAGGGAGGCTGACACCTTCCTTTCCTTGTGAGCGTGTGCCATATTATGCAACGACAAACGAGAGGACATCATGACATTTTCGCTCAAGCAAAATATGATCTTTTTTAAAAACCTCTGTAGTCTCATCGATTCTAAGTCTTTCAAAACCGATCTCTCGATCAGATACAATCAAAAGGCACTGACCTTGCAGCTCTCTGTTCAAAGCCATCAGGGACTGAATCCCAAAGAACTCTACTTGCTGAAGCAGAAAATGCAGGAATCATTGAGTCGTTCCCAACGCAAGATCATTCAAGCTCAAGAAGTGCCTCAATAAGAACTAGACTAGACTAGACTTGAGTGGCGTTGATTTTGTTCTGGATCGCAGCGATTTTGTCTTGGTTTTCTCTGATCTTCTGGGCAATCAATTGCTCCTTTTGCGCCAGAGTCTTGTGAAACTGAGCAATGGTCTCCTCAACGGAAGGTGATGCGGCCGAGGGATGAAGAGATTCCGCAGACACAAGGCTCTCTTTGTAGAGTTGTTCTGACTTCTGCCAGAAGTACGACATGACCTCTTTTGACGCTTCGGTTTTGTCATTATCAAGCGCCAACCGTAAGAAGGCACTCAAAAGCCGTGCCTGAAACAATCCGCGTGCGGGCGCAATAATCGGCTCCAAGGTTTCAGCGGTCAGTGTCTCGCTTTCCTGAAGATCTTTGATGTTTTTCAACATCTCATTAATGGAAAGCGTGACGCGCTTTTGAAAGTTCTCCAGAGCATCCATGAGCATCTTGTTCAATTCTACGGTCTCCATGGTTACGCCTCACTGATGGGAGTCTGTGCACTCACAGCTGATTGTGTTGCAGTAAGCGAATTGGAATCAATTGGGTCGAACGCCGTGGGTTCAGTTGTTGGCCTGGTTGCGGTAATGCAATTGACACCTTGTTCATCACAACTAGCCGCTTGAGTCTGAACTCTATCGACACACGATACGGGTTGAAGAGGATGTCCATTGATGGTTGTTTTTGTCATTTTACATCCTTCATGTTGAGTGTTTTTGAATCATGCGTTTCTTTGTTAAGAAGCATTCGGAT
>NZ_JAVHWZ010000014.1 GCF_035607555.1 Candidatus Bealeia paramacronuclearis
TATCCTCTCTATCGCTGCCAGCTAAACAGCAAAGAATCCCTCAGACTTCCACGAATTTGATCTGGAGTGTGAGATATGATTTAATCACAGTCAGAGTCTCGCAACGCAGGCAAGAGTGAAGCGAACTGAAACACACAGTTAACCAAAGCTAGGAGATATCACTATGGCTTTCCCTACATCTGTAAATAACCAAATTACTGATGCAGTGACTCAATCCAATGTTAAAGTCTTGGGCGAGTCCGCAGCAGTGGCATTAAGCAATCTCTATCAATCTTCTGCCAATTCATTGGCGCAGTCCATTCAGAATGCGACATTTGCACAGCAGCAATCGAACTTGATCCATCAGGCAACAACAACACAGGGCATTAACCTGATTTATGCGGTCGACACCGCTGCTGTTGGTGATGCATCTGAGAAATTGGCACGTGCAGACGTTCCTGCTGATGCATTGATGACCATCATGTTGAAAGCATTGAATAAATAAGAAACATGAGTCTCTTGAAGGAGCTCATTAATCTTGGCAAGACATTGAAGTTAAACATTAATGAATAAAGGAGAACACAATGGCTTACCCTACAGCCGTCAATGATCAGATCACAGATGCGGTAACGCAATCCAACGTCAAGGTGTTAGGAGAGTCCGCAGCCGTGGCAACCAGCAATCTGTATCAGGCCGCCGCTAACTCTTTGTCCACTTCCATTCAGAATGCGACATTTGCACAGCAGCAATCGAACTTGATCCATCAGGCAACAACAACACAAGGTATTAACCTGATTTATGCGGTCGACACCGCATCTGTCGCAGACGCAACTAAGAAAGTTGCACAGGCTGATCTTCCTGCCAGTGCACTGAACATGCTTTTGTTGCAGTCAATGAAACAGTCTAATCCTTACGGTTAAGATCAAGAGAGGCAAGCATGGCACGACGCAAATCTCACTCTAAAGCTCAGCAGCCTTATCAGCCGATTCACTTCGTGATTGATGAGACGCCATCGATTGCTTTAGCGGGACAGGTTTTAGCGATGTGTCATGCGCATGCTTTGAGCGCTTATAATGCGGTATCACAACAGGCACAAAATCAGATTCTGAGTCTGGCAAGTGTCAGGGATGCCGTGATTCAGGTTCAAAAGCCACAAGAGCGAGTTGTGATTATGGGAAACGATATGACCCCGGGCCACACGTTCCAGTAAGAGGAACAGTGGAGAATTCCATTTGTCCATATTGATCCCATGCAGAGTCCCATCGTCAGCTTGGTGAGAGAGCTTGAGAAATTGAAACGACAGAAAAGGCATATTGCCACAGAAAGGCAAGACAATGAATTTAGCCAATATCAATTCCAATTCCACATCAGCGAATGAGGGAACAGTGAATGCCCAAATGACTGATAACATCACCCAAACAAGCGTGATGACACTCGGTTCTTCTGCGGCAGTTGCGATGAGTCGTCTTTATCAAGCGGTCACAGACTCATT
>NZ_JAVHWZ010000015.1 GCF_035607555.1 Candidatus Bealeia paramacronuclearis
TTCCTAATGCCACGATTAGGTTACGATCTGATCCGCGCGACAGTCAACACAAAAAATCACGACACTCGAAAAAAAGTGAGAGAAACAGAGCCTTTGCGGGATGTCGAATGGCCAAAATCCTGTGTGAGAACGAGTCAAAACGCCAGAGTTTTCTCAAAACCTGTCAAGCCCAAATGCTCTGTCGTCTCAAAGATTTTTCTCAATTTTCCGCAGCCTCTTGACGGAGTGCCTCAAAACTGATGAGACTGATGACTCTGCAACAGGGTCGGATCTCAGGAATGCCCATAAAAAAACAGCCGCAAATGTTTAAGGTGAAGTCGTTTGACGAACTGACGGCGTTTGAGTGTTACGACATCTTCAAGTTGCGGCAAGACACCTTCATTTGTGAGCACAACCATATCTTTTCCGACATCTCGGAATTGGACAAGGGCGCCCATCACGTTCTGTATTATGAGCAAGAACGACTGGCCGCCTACATGCGGATTCTCTTTGAAGACGAAGGCAGCCTTCTTTTAACACGTTTTGTCGTGCACAAGGCAGAACGCAAGACGGGCCTGTCTCATGTGTTCTTTTCTCGCGTCTTGAATTATTTACGCGACACATATCCCAAAAGTCCGATTCATCTTTATGCCCACGAGAAGTTGTCTGACTTTTATAGGGAGAGAGGTTTTATGAAGTGCGAGAAGAAATTCTTTGAGACGGATCCGCGAGAGTACTTTCACTTTCGCTTCCAAATATCGACACCTCAAGAGACAGTTGATGCGCGTATCGGATAAGTGGCTGGGAGACCTGGATTCGAACCAAGGTCGTCCGGTCCAGAGCCGGAAGTTCTACCGCTAAACTATCTCCCAAAAAGCCAGTGACTGTTTGAGTATAGAGGACAAGAGGAGTGGTGGCGAGAGCTGGATTTGAGCCCGCGACCTCCGGGTTATGAGCCCGACGGGCTACCAGGCTGTCCTACCTCGCGACAAGGTGTCTTTGAGAAACGCAGGCAAAGGAGAGGCCACTATGAGGTGTTAGCATAGGGATGATTTGACCATCTCTCAAAGACGAGATGATTCTTTCTTAAAATTTGCACAACCGTCAATAAGAAAT
>NZ_JAVHWZ010000016.1 GCF_035607555.1 Candidatus Bealeia paramacronuclearis
GATTGGAGTTCGGGCCCGGAGGAAAGCTATTCAAAATCGCACTCGCATCTTGACCAATACTGACTGCAATCGCCTCAGTGCCTTGCGCAGCGGTCAAAAATGCGGCCATGGCACTGGTGAGAGCCGCCACTTTTGGAGCCGACTCTACAGGATCTTCTGTCGCGACAATTTCCGCGATTTTCTTCTCAAACACGGCCGTCGTGGCTGTTGTCATTGACAGCGTGTTTTGCGCAAAAAGAGCGGCACTCTGGACCCATTGCGCCATTGATTGAGATACGGCCTGATAGGCGTTCCCAGGTCCGACCCATGTCGTGGGCGATAAAACGGACTCGTTGATGAAGTTGACGCCTTGTGCCCCAGAAATGGTGGCCTGATTCTTGGTATCATCCGCACCAGTCAATGTTTGCGGTAATGGCCATGCGTTTGTTGTCGTCTCTGTCATTACTTATCTCCTGGGAACCTTCAAAACAATTCATCAAACAACGTTGATTATTTGTTGATCAAGTCCATAATCTTGGTGGATCCGACTGTTGCAATTGCCGCACCAATCTGATTCATCTGTTGCTGAGCAAATGTTGCGTTTTGCATGGAGGTACTGAGTGACTGGGCCAATGTTTGATAGACCATCGACATCGCCATGGCGGGTGATTCCGCGAGCACCTTCACGTTGGTTTGCGTCACCGCATCCGTGATCTGTGAGTTAATTCCTATGGGATCTGCCATTTGTCTTGTCCTTCTCTTTGAGAATCAAGCCCCGTTGCAATGGTTGCTCTTCGGAGTCTTGCTCTCGTTGTTTCTCTTTCTCTCTCGTCCAAAAGATCCATTTGATTAAATCACACGCGCACGCGCGACCTGCTCAGTGGCTCCACCAACAGATGCGGTGTCAACTGCATAAATTAGGTTCACGCCTTGAGTCGTTGCCGCCTGATGAATCAGATTGGATTGTTGCTGCGCAAATGTTGCGTTTTGAATCGATTGTGAC
>NZ_JAVHWZ010000017.1 GCF_035607555.1 Candidatus Bealeia paramacronuclearis
TTTATCGTTCATTTTTACAAGCCAGCAGTGTGCGCTATTCAGGGTTGGCACTTTCGGAGGTGTCACCGATTCCATTGTCGCATGACAGCGTCAATCGATGGTTGAGTTCTAGTGCATTGCGTCCGAGCGGAGTGTGGAATCTTACTCAATCTCTTATTAACAAGAAAGAACCTTGTTTTTTAGTATGTGACGATACAATTTTGGATAAAAATCGGAGCGAGAAGATAGAGCTTGTGCATTATCAGTATTCTGGGAATGCCCATGATGTTATTGCGGGGATAGGTCTTGTCAATTTGGTATGGCATGGCCTGAGGAGTCATGACTCTATTCCTGTTGATTATCGTATTTATGATAAAGCCAGCGATGGCAAAAGCAAGAATGACCATTTCAGGGAAATGTTAAAGCTGGCTCAAGACAGAGGGATAAATCCGGATGACGTGGTTGCAGACGCTTGGTACTCGAGCTTGAATAATCTGAAGGCCATTGAATCCATAGGCTGGACATGGGTGATGGGGTTGAAGAAAAACAGGAAAGTGAATCGTGGAGAAACTCTTGAAAAGCTGGACATTCCAGATGAAGGACTGAAAGTTCACTTACGCGGATATGGATGGATTACTGTTTTCCGGTTTGTTGCCAAAAACGGTCGCACGGATTATATCGGAACCAATAGGGATAATCCCTCTCGTGATCATATTGAACTGGTCATGAAATCGCGTTGGAAAATCGAAGTTTATCATCGGGAATTAAAGCAAACATGCGGTCTTGAACGCTGTCAGTCTCGCACGGGACGAGCCCAAAGAAATCATATATTTCTTGCCATTTCGGCTTGGATTCAAAGATTTAAAAGACGACTTGCTGGAGGCTTCTCTTTTTATCAGCAGCAGTGGGATGTTATTAAGCATGATATCTCTAGAGAAATAACAAAACTCATGTCTTTCGCTTAGATTCCCACCCTTTTGCTGCAAACTGCGTAACTCGTG